>JAFDCW010000223.1 GCA_019312705.1 Deltaproteobacteria bacterium | reverse complement strand
TTCCCGTCTCCGTTCCCGTTCCCGTTCCCGTTCCCGTTCCCGCTCCCGTTCCCGCTCCCGTTCCCGTTCCCGTTCCCGTTCGCGCTACGGTTACGTCTCCGCCCCGGGACCAGCGCTCTCCGGCGTGCAGGTGAATCTCCGGGACCTCCGACTCTTGGGAGTTCGTGACGACGACGCGCCCTTCGGTGACTGCGACTGCGACTCGGGGGCCTTCCCGGGTGACCGAAAATTGCGTGCCCCAGACCTCGACCCGCACCGGCCCGGCCTCGACCCGAAGCACACCTCCGCCGAGGTCGTCGGCCCGAACATCGACCCGGCCTTCATCGAGCACGACGTTTGTCGTGCAGGGGTCTCCGGCTTCGACGCGGGCCGTGCCGTCGGTGGTCACCGCACCGCGGGGCCCGAGGTCGAGGACCCCGTCGCGCTCGTCGGCGGAAGCGGGGTTCCACGCCTCACAGGCGCGGTGGTCCCCCCCGGCGATGGCGCCCCCGAGAGGCGACCCCCTATCACTCCGGGTCGCGACGAAAGCGAGGGCGACGGCTGCCGCGATCGCGAGGCCGGCCACTGCCGTTGCGAGAACCCGCTGGGACCGGGCGGCTCGGACCGTCGCCGGGCCTTGTCGGCGGACCGCCTCGAGGACCCGTTCCCTCGCGGCGTCCGAGAGCTCCGAGGTGCCCTCGTCGGCGACTTGCCCCAAGCGATCGCGGAGTTCGTCGCTCATTGCTCCTCCATCAATTCGCGGAGGACCGGGTCCCGGCCTGCCGCGGCGAGGAGTTCACGGCGGGCGTGGAAGATGCGGGAGCGCACGGTGTGCACTTTGGTGTGGGTGAGGGTCGCGATTTCCTGAGGGCTGAGCCCCTCGAGGGCCCAGAGGGTGAACGCGATGCGCTTCTTCGGTTTGATGGCGTCGAGGGCGCGGTGCAGGCGCTTCATTTGGTCCCGGGCCAGGGCTGACCGGTCGGGGGCATGTCTGGGCGCCTCGGTGACCCCCTCGGGCATCGGACCGCGGCGCCGCGCCCAAGCCGACGGCCGGAGCGCGCGGCGGGCGACCCGGACCGTGATGCCGCCGACGAAGGTCGAGAAGCGGCTGTCTCCGCGGTACTTCGGCAGGGCCCGGCAGAGCTCCATGAAGACCGTCTGAACGAGGTCCTCGAGGTCGCTTCGGGGCCCGAGGATGCGGCACAGGAGGCGCTCGACGCGTGGCATCTCGCTCTTCGCGAGGACCTCGAGGGCCTCGCCGTCGCCGGCCTTCGCCCGAGAGATGAGGTCCGCTTCGGCGGAGATCATCACCAGAGAAGCGCTAGCCGCGGGGAGAGAAGCCACATCGGTTGGTCGCGGCCGGGCCCCAGATTGATTAATCGGCGTCACGTTTGTTGGCCCCGCCACCTCTTTTATCGGTTCTGTCATTCGATCCGCCACCCGAGGCCCAGGCGCCCGGCGAGACGTAGGGGGCCCTCGTCAGCGAGGCTCTCGCCGAATGCGATGAAGCTGGTAGGGGCGGGTAGGATATCAACCGTCACCTCGAGATAGAGTTCGAGGCCCGCGACGAGGGGCTGCCGCGCCTCGACGCCGAGACCGATGAACCATGAGCCGACGCTTTCGCTCCGCGTCTCTTCGTTCGTGCCCCCGAGGGTCCGCCCTTCGCCGACGACGACCCCGCCGCCGCCGCGCACGTGACCGAGGAGCCGTGGCCCCGCGCGCGACACGTCGAAGGCGCCCGTGACCCGTGCGCCGACGTCGTAGCGTCGGTAGTCCAGGGTCGCCCGGGAGGTCGTCGCACCGTAGCTGCCGAAGCCCGAGCCAAAGACGCCCGCTCCGACGAGCAGCGTCGAGCCGACTCTCCAGAGAACATCGAAGAAGACGGTCGGTTGTGCGAGCCAGGGGCTCTGTTCTTCGAGGCCGGTCCAGGCTTCGATGCCCGCCCCCACCGAGAAGGCGGCTGCGCCGGAGTCGGTCGAAGATTTCCCCGGGCCGGGCGGGACTTCCGACCCGGACGGCCCATCTGCCCTTGCCTCGGTGTCTTGGGGCGCGCCGCGCTCGGCTCCGGGGTCGCCGTCGGCATCGCCCGCACCGCCGCCGTCGTCTGTGCTTCCTTCGCTCGCTGCATCCCGCGTCGGGTCCGCCGAGCGACCGGTCCCCGACGCCCCAACGAGGGCTCCGGTCGAGGCGAGCCCGAGGACCGTTGGGTCCGCTCCGGACTGGGCCACCTCGAGCAGCTCGGCGGCGACCAGCGCGAGCGCGTAGCTGTCCTCGGCCTCGGTCTCGAACCTGCGTTCGAAGCGGGCTCCGTCGCTGCGACGATAGATCTGTACGACCCCTGCGTCGGTGTCGACGGCAATTACATAGTCGAGGAGAGGGTCCACCTCGGCGGCGGCGACGTTCGTCACGCTTGCGGCGTCGGGTACGAGCCCGGAGAGCGCTTCACCCACCGGGTTCGCGTGGCTTCCGAAGGCGACGAACGCGACCTCGTCCGCTGCTTCGGCGACTGCCGGCCGAGCCACGCCCCAGGCGCCCAGCGCAGCACATGCAATCGCGATCACTGGGATCACCGTGGGCACCGAGGCCCGCTGGCGCTTCGAGCCCATGGGAGGATTGCCATGATAGCGCGTCGTAGTGTCGGGAGCCCACGAGTGTCGCGTCCCACCTGAGCGCCGAGTTTGCCCTCGAGAAGGCGTATGCTCTTCGCCATGAGCGGGGCACCGTATCGCGGGGGTGTGGGGGGCCCCTCGGCTTCATCGCCCGATGAGACCGGCCTCGTCGCCGACTTGATCGCTCAATTCGCGGACCGCCTCGCCTTCTATCGGGAGCTCGTCCAGAACGCCATCGATGCCGGCTCGGTGTCGATCGGGGTGCGCATCACCTGGGAACCCGGGTTGGCGGTGGTCGCGGTCCGCGACGTCGGCGTGGGCATGAGCCGGGACGTGATCGAGGAGGAGTTGCTCGTTCTCTTTCGTTCGGGAAAGGAGGGTCAAGAGGACGCGATCGGAAAGTTCGGCGTCGGTTTCGTATCGGTCCTCGCCGTTGATCCGGAGGTCGTCGAAGTGCACACCTCGACCGGCGACGGCGCCGCCCACGTGCTTCACCTGCGCCGCGACCAGAGCTGGGAACTCTTCGAGGTCGATGGCGGGACGAGCGCGGGGAGCACGGTGAAGCACGTGGGCGGCGCCGTCGCCGTCTGGTGCGACCCGGCACCAACTACCTTCGACAGGCTCCGGCGGGAACGATCATTCCCGTCGAACTCGCGGAAAGGCATCCGCTCGTCAGGGCCGTCGCGGAGGCTCTGGTCGCCGGAGACCCGCGCGCCGAGGCGGCGCTCGACCTGCTCGCCGCGCGGGTGGCAGGCGAGGTGAGGCGCGCCCAGGGCCTCTCCGCCGACTTCGAGCTCAGCGCATTGATGGCCCTCCTCGGCACGCGCATCGGCCCGGACTGACTCGAGGCCGGGGCCGATCGCCTCACCAAGAAAGGAACTACTAGGGAAGAACCTTCCTGCAGGTGGCGTAGGCGAACGTGAGGCGGGCCACCCAATCGGTACCTGCCCCGGGCCCGCTCCACCGTTTCGAACGTTTCGAACCCCCTCATGGAAAACACCCCTCCGAGCGCCCCGCCAATTTGCAACAACGTGACCTTCTTCCGGCCCGACTTCCGCATGGAGAGGCCGGTCCCCGAACTGCGGCGACCCCTTCAGAAACTCGTCGACGAGCTGGGGCCGGAGCTCGCGTCGTCGGAGCTCCCGGCCTTTTTGGTCGTAGCCATTCGGGGGCGGACCCAGCGCCGAAGGACCCTCGTGACCCTCGACGATGGTCACCTCGTCGTTGGACGCCACACGGAGTCTGACCTCTACCTCGACGCCGATCCGTCGGTGTCGCTCCGTCATCTGCTCATACGCGCCCTGCACCTCGACGACGGGACCCCGGCTCTTCGCATCCTCGACCTCGATACGAAGGCTGGCTTCCGCGTCGACGGCGGAGACGATGTTCGCTCCCTGGTTGCGACCGGCCCCTTTGCGATCGCCGTCGGCGAGTGGGTGATCGCGGGCATCCCTCACGGGCGACCGATGCAGCTTCCTCGCGGGGCCGGGGGACCCTATCGCCTTGCGGCCCCGGTGCTGCATCACGCCGAACGCGTTCCGGGCCAGACAGACAGCGACGTTCGCCGCTCTCACATCACCCTCCTGCCCCGGGTCGATTGGATCGGCGCGCCGTCGTCGGTCTCCCTCGTCGCCCGCCTTCAGCTCTCCAGCCGCCGCGGAAAGAACACCCTGCCCATCACCCAGCCGATGGTCGACCGGGGCGTGCTCGTCGGCCGCTACGAACGCTGCGTCGGACAGGGCGCCCTGGCCATTACCACGGGCACCGTCTCCCGGACCCATGCATTGATTCTTCGTGACGGGCCCGCGGATCGCATCTTCGACCTCGCGTCGACCGGCGGTACCTTCCTCGATGGGCGTCGCATTCGCAGCGCGGCGCTCTCGCGCAGTGGGTCATGCGTGCGCCTGGCCAGTGATGACCCGGTGCACATGTACTGGTCCGCGCTTTCTTCCTAAAGAGCACTCTTTAGCCGGCGTCTGTTTCCGCCAAGCCAAGCTTCCAGCGGCGGCGCTTTCGGTCACGGCCGATTACGCGCACTTTCACGGCATCACCGACCCGCACATGAATGCGATCGTCCTCGCCGCGGAGCGTGACCTGATCGTCGCCGATGTGCAGAGCCTCTCCGGCCGCCTCACTGAGGTGGGGGACGTAGGCCTTCACATCGAGGTGGGGGTCGTCGATGAGCACGTAGACTTTCTTGCGAGCCATGCCGACCACGGTGCCGATGCGCTCCCAGGCCTGCTCTTCGGCGGCCCCGAAGAGGTGGTCGAGGACCACCTCGTTCGTGCGGTTGTTGAGGGTGCGCTGGAGATCCCGCGAGCGGTTGGCGGACCGTACGACCTCCTCCATCAGGGCGAGGTTTTCCCCGTCGCTGCCCGCCGGCGCGTCGTTGAGGCGCTCCCAGATCTCCTTGTGCAGGTAGATGCCGACGATCTCCCGCATCGGCGCGCTGAACCGAGCGTAGACCTCCGCACCGACGCCGAAGTGTATGCCCGGCTCGCCGCGGTAGGTGGACCGTCCGTTCACCATCACCGCTTGCCGATGGACAGCTACGGCGATGCGCCCCATGCGTCCGCCGGTCGGTAGCCCGTCGAGCCACTCGGCCGTCGACCGGGCGCGCTTCGGGTCCCAGGTCTCGGCGTCGAGGTCCTGCTTCTTTCGCAGGTTCCTCAGGAACCCTTCGAGCTCGGCGATTCGGTCCTCTTCGGGCGGAGGATGCACACGAAAGATCGGCTGCACTCGGGCGTCGTCGAGGTTCTTTCGGAGGAACTTCGCGCCCTCGACATTGCAGAGCAATGAAAGTTGCTCGTTGTAACGCTCGACCGGGTGCCGCACCGCATCGTCGACCACGAAGCGCATGCCCTCGACTCCGACCGAAAGCTCCGACCGTCGATAGCGTACGACGTTGCGCTCGGTCGCCTCTCGCATGCGGAGCAGGCCGACTTCGCGTAGCGCATGCAGCGACTCGGCGACTCCGTCGGTGAGGCCCGTGTCGTCGTCGTCGTCGTAGAGCGTCTGGACGCGCTCGAAGGAGAGTTTGTGGCGACTGCGAATTCGGGCGCGGAGAATCTTCGTCCCGAGCACCTGGCCTTCGGCCCCGACCCGGGTGCGGAAGACGGTCGCTCGGCGATCGACGTCGGGGTTGAGCGAGACCAGTCCCTCCGAGAGCGCCGTCGGGAGCATGGGTACCATCGTCGTCGGTAGGTAGTAGCTCGCCCCTCGGGAGAGGGCCTCGGCGAAGAGGGCCGAGCCAGGGCGCACGTAGTACGCCGCATCGGCGAGGGCGTACCAGATCTCGAATGCGTCGCCGTCGCGCTCGACCCAGGCCGCCTGGTCGAGATCCCGCGACGAAGCGTTGTCGATGGTCACGAAGGGCAGGTGGGAGAGGTCCTCGAGCTTCGGATCGTCGAGGCCGGGAGATTCCAGCCAGGCCTCGACCTCACGGTTCACCTGCTCGGGAAACTCTTCGGAGAGGCCCTGCTCTTCGAGCAATCCCCGGATGGTGCGGAGCGGTCCCCGCGCGGCGTCGTCGACCATGGTCCGGGATTGTACCTCTACCGAACCACAAATGAGCGGACCGTGGACGGGCTCGCGGATCCACGTTAGCGTTTCGCTGAGTGGGGAGCACGAGCGAGCCAGCGGCGCGAAAGCCCGAATCCGGCCAGGTGGTCGATGATGGCGTCGATGCAGCCGTCGGCGATGAGATCGGTGCCCGGGTCGAGGTGACCGACGCCGAGATCCTCCGGCAACTCTCGGGTCCCGGTGGCGCGAATCTGCGGGCGGTCGAAGACGTCATCGGCGTGAACTTCGGGCTCCGCGGCGACACGATCTACATCCAGGGCGACGGTCCCGCGGTCGCCCTCGGCGAGCGGGTCCTGCTCGAGTTGGTCGACGTGCTCGGGCGGGGGAAGAAGCTCTCCGGTGTCGACATGGCCCGGGCCGCGACGACCCTCCTGAATCACCCCGACGTTCGTCTCCGAGAGCTCTTCGATGACGTGATCCTCGTCGCTTCGCAGAAGAAAGCGATCACCCCCAAGAGCATCGCCCAGCAGATCTACATTCAGTCGATTCGCGACCACGACATCGTCTTTGGCATCGGGCCCGCGGGTACCGGCAAGACCTACCTGGCGATGGCGATGGCCGTACGTGCTCTCCAGACGAAGCTCGTCAAGCGCATCATTCTCACTCGCCCCGCGGTCGAGGCTGGAGAGAAGCTCGGCTTCCTTCCGGGGGACCTCGCCGAGAAGGTGAACCCCTATCTCCGGCCTCTCTATGACGCCTTGCACGACATGATGGACATGGACCGGGCCCAGGCGCTCTTGGCCCAGGGTACCATCGAGGTCGCCCCCCTCGCCTTCATGCGCGGTCGTACCCTCAACGATAGCTTCGTCATCCTCGACGAAGCGCAAAACACCACATCCGACCAGATGAAGATGTTTCTGACGCGCCTCGGAT
>JAFDCW010000222.1 GCA_019312705.1 Deltaproteobacteria bacterium | reverse complement strand
CGTGGGCCACCTCGTAGCCCGTCTCGTTGAGGCGCACGTGCACGGCGACACCCACGCCGTGCACGTGCGCCTCAACGAGACGGGCTACGAGGTGGCCCACGTCGTCAAGGGTGACGACGTGAACGAGGTCCTGCGCTACGTCGAATACGACCCCGAGGCCATGATCGAGCGGGTCCGCCGCCAAGCGGAGAACGCGTTTCAGAAGGGGCGCATCACCCTGCCCCAGATGAAACTGCTCATGAACCACTACGAGCAGGGCCTACGCAGCTACACCTACCTCGAAGCAGAGGACTGACCTCAACCGAGCCCTCGGGCGCGCACGACTTCAGCGTCGCCGTAGACGTCGAGGTAGTCCTCCCGGAGCCCCGGGCACACGTCGCGGTGCTCGCACCCTTCACAGGCCGGGACGTGAACCTGGCCCGTGATCTTCGATGCATCGAGCTGGAACGTCGCGTCCGGCGTCACGACGCGCACGCCCTGGGCCGCCGGGTCCCAGACGTGGGCGAGCAGCTCTTCGCCGACCAGGCACCGGGGGACGTGCAGGGAGAGGCATTCGAAGCCTTCCGCATCGGCGAAGCGCAGGGCCTCGGCGATTTGCGGGACGGCGTCGGTCATCCTCGGCAGAGACGCGAGGTTTTCCCGGTTGTGGTCCGTCAGGGAGACGAACCAGAGGTGAACGCTGCGCACGCCGCGGCCATGCAGCCACCGCACCGCGTCCGGGAGATCGTGCAAGGTGTCCGCTTTGATGATGAGATCGACCGTCAGGTGCAGGTCGTCCCGACCGGCATCGGCACCCGCACGGACCGCGCGCACGACCGCGTCGAGGCCCTCGACCATGAGGGCATACGCCCCGTCCCTGCGCACGAGACCATCGTAGCGGTCCTCCCGGTGCGTATGCACCGAGATGTGAAAGCGGTTGCACCCCGCATCGATCAAGCGCGCGACGTTGGCCTCGGTGAAGAGCAGCCCGTTGGACTGCACCTTGATGTCGGCGTACCCGAGGCGACGGGCTTCTCGCACCAGGGGCAAGAGATCCCCGCGGATCGTCGGCTCTCCGCCGGTAAACGACACCCGGTCGTAGCCGTCCCGAGGACCGCGCCGAAGCGCCTCGACCACGGCCCGGGTCCCGAGACTTCGCTCCCGCATCTCCGGCGTGATCGTGCAGTAATCGCAAGCGAGGTTGCAGTCGTAGCCGACGATGATGTCGAGGAGGGGCAAGGCCCGAGCTTAGCCGCGAGTCGGCCCCGGGGCCCCGAAAACGCGGACTTCGCGTCGAAGCGTCGCCTTGACGGGTCCGAGACCGGCCAAGTAACCTCAATCGAGGCGCATTTGATGAGCAAGGGCGATGATGTGGGGCGGCGTGGGTTCTTGACGGGGGTCGGCGCCGCCGCGGGCGCGGTCGCCGCGGGCAGTCCCCAGCGAGCCCTCGCCCGAGAGGCCGTCGGGGCCAGCCCAGCCAACCCACAGACGAGCCCGCTCCCGCTCACGGCCGGCACGATGGTGGGTCGCTTTCGAATCGTCCGGTCCCACCCCCTCTATCTCGGTGCAGCCCCGGTCGTCCTCGAGGCGGCGAGCGGGGACCGCTTTCAGGTCGACGTGCTTCGCCGGGATCCCTCGCCGGGACACGCCGACGGGATCGGCAATACCCAGACCCTCAGCGTCTACCTCGCCAACCGGGGGGACGGCCAAACGGCCACTGCCGAAGAGCAAGGCCTCGGCGCCATGGCCCTCGCCGACGCCCTCGCCGAGAACGAAGCGAGCCCCGCGGACGGTCTGCTCACGCTGACCCAGCGCCACGAGCGTTACCCCGGCGGCGCCTATTCGGTGCCCCTCGATTGAGCGACGCGTCTCTGAGCGTCTTGCACGTCTGGGTGCACGGCGCCCGGCCAGAAGTGCACGACTACCACTCGGGGAACGAAGGAGACTTCGAGCGCCTCGCAGGGCAGCTCGGACAAGCTCGGCGCTCGGGCATCGAGGTCATCGCGACGACGATGCTCACGCGGTCCAACCTCGCGGTCATCGGCGAGGTGCCGGCGTTCCTCGCAGCGCGGGGCATACGCGCATGGCGCGTCGCCGTGGCCCGAGCCGGAGCCGGAGCCGAAGCCGAAGCCGAAGATGGTCCTTCGACGGTCTTCGTCCGCCTCGCCCTCGCCCTGCCCTATGCGCTGCATGCCCTCACCCGGGCGTCCCGGTCTGGCATCGAGACCTATGTCGCCGGCGCCCCGCTCTGCCTGCTCGGCCCCTTCGCCGCCCATGCGCTACCCACGACGGAGGGCGCCTACGGTGACGCCTGTGAGGCCTGCCCCGCCCAGAGCGCGTGCCCCGGCGTCGACGGGCGCTACCTCGCCCGCTTCGACGGGGACGAGCTCCGGCCGCGCAGTACCCCGACGCCCCCGACGCCGCCCCGGACCGAGCGGTGGGCAGCTTCGTTCTCGGGAGTGATGGACCCGGGCCGCGGCTGAGACCGTCGCTACCCGCACGTTGGTGGTGGGCGAGCTCAAAGCGCGACGGGCTGCATCTCATCCCAACCGAAGCGGCGCAGGTAGTTGGCCCAGACCCCTTCGCAGGCTGCGTCGTGTTTGCACGATGCGCATTCGTCTCGCTTCAGCCTCGCCTCGTCGTCGAGGTCCGAGCGGCGAATCTGCACCAGATCTCCGTCGGGCCCCTGACCCTGATTCGCGGCGTCGAGTTCGGCCGCGAGCACGAGGTCGTGACCTCCGCGGGGCGGCTCGTAGTGTTTGTACGATTCGACGTAGCCGCGGTTGAAGTCTGGCAGGGCCTCCGTCGTGCAGAGGGGGATGTCGACGAAGAACGCCATCACTCGGTCTTCGGTTCGCGCCGCCGCGCCGAGGAAGCGCGCCGCCTCGGTGGCAATGTCCGTGTACCGGGGAAAGATCTTCTCGAAGTGCGTATTGGCCCGGCCGTTGGCCTGCATCACGTTGAAGACGACCTGGTGCACGCCGTGGCCACGGAGGAACGCGTAGATCTCCCCGATGAACGGCAGGTTGCGCTTGGTGATGACGGTGGAGGTGTGCAACTCGACGCCGAAGCGCTGGAGCTTCGCGATTTGGTCGAGGCCCGCGACGGTCTGCTCGAAGCTCTCGGGGGTGCGCGTCAGGCCTTCGTGCAGCCGGGCCTCGTGGCCGTGAATCGACACGTAGAAGCGATTGATCCCAGCCTTGACCAGCATGCGCGCGTAGCGCTCGTAGCCGAGGCTTCGCCCGTTGGTCATCACGCTAACGCGCGGGATGCCCGCTTCCCGGGCCCAGCTCACCCAAAGGGGCAGCCGCTTGTTGAGGGTCGGCTCACCAGAGGTGAAGCAGATTTCCTCGCAGCCCGGGTTCTCTTCGAGGATCCACCGCACCACCTCGTCGGTCGTTCGGGAGTTGACGTGGTACCGCCCCTCCCGGTCTTCCTCCATGCAGAAGACGCAGTTGTTGTTGCACGTCGCCCCCGTCAGGACGTGCACCCGCTCCTGCTTGGCCGCGATGCGGTCGGTGACTCGTGGCTCGCCCACGTGCACAGTCTAGCACCGGCCCGGACCAGGCACCGGGCCCGATCTACGGGGCGCAGCGGGCGCCGGAGCCATCGTCGACGCAGCCAGATGAGCCCCACTGGGTGCAGTCGATGGCCTCGCGACGCCTTCCGGACACACACGCCAGAAGGGAAGCGCCGTCGCACGCCGATACGCAGCCTTCGGGGGTCGTGCAGAAGGCCCCGTCGGTCTCACTGCACCGACCGGGCCCGCAGACCGTACGCCGCACGTATCCGTCAGCGCAGTGAACGGCTACGTCACCATCGCAGAAATCCGAGCCGCGCTCGCAGGTCTCCCGGCTGGGCAGGCAACTCCCCCAGCCCGTTTCGGCATCGACGTGACAGAGGCCCGGCCCGCAGTCCCGGGCTACCTCATGGCCCTCCGCCTCCACGCACGTGAAGAGCCGGTCGCCGTCGCACCGGGACTCCGTGCACGAAGCCTCGGAGCCGCACATCAAGTTGCCGTTGTCGATACACGTGAGCCCCTCCGCCCCGCAGTCCCGGGCGATCGCCAGGCCCGCGAAGCAGTCGCGAATCACGTCACCGTCACAGTTCGGGCCAGTGTCCGCGCAGGCCGCCCCCGGGTCCGCGTGGGCGCAGCGCAGGGCGGCATCACAATCCGCGGCCGCGGCGACGCAGGCGCCCACGGCGACCGAGCCCGAAGACAGACCATCCACCCCGAGGCCCATCGTGCACGCGTCGTAGCCAGCGACCCTTCCGCGGAAGGTGTCCAACTCGAAATTCGTACAGCCGCTGAGACGGGCGCAGGCCAGCTCGAGGTCGGTCACCAGCTCTACCGCTGGGGTCGAGGAGGAACAACCCGCGACCGTTGCGAGCAGAGCGAGTGCACGCCAGGAAGGGAGGCGGTTCATCATCGCCGCCACGTCAGCTCGCAGCCACGTCGAGGCGGTAGATGCGGCGGTCGGTCATGTGCGTGAAGTAGATGACTCCATTGAAGACCGTGAGGCCGCCGATGCCGGCGCCGACGCCCGTGTCGATGGTGCGGATGATGCTGCCATCGAGGCCCACCAGGGAGACGTGACCGCTGGCGTTGTTGGCGACGACGAGGGTCTCCGGGTCGAGGACCGCGAGGCCCGAAGGCACCGCGCTGCCGCCCCACTCGGCCGCGAGGGCCGCCTGGTCGATGATGGTCTCGAGGGGCGCGTTCGCGATGCGGTCGCTCTCGAGCCCTTCGTAGGAGAAGAAGGTACCGGCGGGGGTACCGGCGGCGTCGAGGGCCATCGAGATGACCCGGCCGTTGCCGCTATCGGCGACGTAGAGCGCGCCCGCTTCGACGATGACGTTGCTCGGCACATCGGCAACGCGTACGGGCCCGTCGCCTTCCCACTGGTAGCGCTTGATGCTCGCGTCTCCGTGGTACCAGTGGCCCGCCAGGTGGGGCTCGGCGAAGTCGTAGCGGTCGAAGGAGTCGGCCGCACCGTTGATGGCCCAGAAGACGTTGTCGCGCTCCCAAGCGATGCCGGTGCAGTACGAAGTCCCGTGCACCATGTCGAGGTGAGAGCCATTCGACCAAGACTCGGTCCCGTTGTCCCCGGTGTAGATGGCGGGGTCGGCGGTCCACAAGCTCGGGCCGTTGAAGGGTGAGCCGTCGGTCGGATTGCCCGTCAGGTGGTCCGAACAGTTCGCGAAGGGGAAGATGTAGGTGATGGGCTCGGAGAGCATCTGCCGGCCGTCCATGCTCATCGACCCAGGCCCGGGCGCCAGGGTCGTCTCGGGCTCCCCGAACGCGATGCCAGACGGCCGGCGCATGAAGTGCACGGAGTTGTAGTCACTGACGACGATGGCCCGCCCATTGGCCTTGGTTGCCGGTTCGGCGTTGCCGGGATCCGCGATCGAGACGGTGCTGCCGACGAGACTGGTGCAATCGTCATCATCGTAGTCTCTGCTGTAGAAGGCGCGCTCGGTGCACTCGGTCACATCGTCGAAGCCGGTGTCGGGACGGCGCGTGACGCGCTGAATAGCCCAGATCTCGCCCCAGGGGCCGACCGCCACGTCGACGGGAACCCACTCGCGGGGCACGCGGCTATTGCGCGGGTCGAGGAAAGTCTCCGCTTCGTAGATGGCCGTGGCCGTGACTACACCGTCGCCCTTGAGGGGGTTCATCGGGAGATCGGACGCGTCAGCTGGGGCGTCGGCCCCCCCGTCGGCGGTCACGGGAGGTCGATCCTCGCTGGAACACGCGGAGATTACGAAGGAAAGTAGGATCAGGCTGATGAGGCTAGTGCGGGGCATGCTGGTATTCCTGGGCCTCCCATAGCTTCGCTGTGAGCTACCGCAAGGGGACGCCCTGGGTCGGCGGCCGGAGGCCAACATTCCAAGCAACCGGTCGAGGGCCCCTCAGGCGCCGGCCGGCGTGTGCACGAAGTGGTCGCGCAGCCGGTTGGTCGTCCATCGCTCGAAGATGGCGAGGGTCTCTTCGTCCGCTTCGGCGAGCTTCTCGAAGAGGTAATCCTGAATGCCCTTGTGCACGAAGCAGACGTTGGACTCGTGCATGCGCCCGAAGATCGTGCCCTGGGTCTTGTAGCTGTGCACCGGCGGCACGCCGCAGTAGGGCAGATACGCGCAGCCGACGCAGTCTGGGCTCTGCTCGAGATTCGATGCGAGGGCGAGGGCGCGCACCGTCTCGTGGCCCACCAGGTCGCGGTAGGTCGACGTACGCACGTTGCCGATGACGAAGGTCTCGTCGCCGGTCGCGCCGAGCATGCGCCCCTCGTCGGACGTGAAGATGGTGCCGTCGTAGCTGTAGGCGAGCTGTCCGATGCCTCCGCCGCCGGGCCAACGGATGTCGAGGAAGTTGGGGTCCTCGCCTTTGAGGATCTTCGTCAGGAAGATCACCGCATAGCGCTCGAGGATCTGCACGCCGCCCTTGTTGAGCTCGATGATGTAGTCGAGGGCGTTGCGATAAAACTCCATGAAGTCTTCGCGGGGGTACTCGGTCACGTGGGCGACCTTGTCGGCAAAGCCAAATGGGTCGAGGGGCCGCAAGAAGAGAGACTTCACGCCGAGGTCGACGTAGGCGTCGACCACCTCCCGGTAGAGCGGAAGTGCCGCCCGGGTCGTCGTGAGCAGGGCTTCGACGTGATAGAGGGTATTGTCGAGGCCCATCTCTTCGTAACGGGCGTTGATGCGCCGAAGCCAATGCACGGCGCGCTCGTGAGAGCTGAGCCCCGGCAGCTTGCGCTGCTTGTCGTGGATGTGGGCGGGCCCATCGATGCTGGTGCACAGCTGCACCTTGTGCTCGAGCAGCCAGTCCATCTTTTCTTCGGTCATCAACGCGAGGTTGGTGACCATGGTGAATTCGAGGTTCTTACCGACGGTGCGGTTCTTCTCGAGGGCGTATTCGATGGCGTGCACCACCCCGTCCCAGTTCACCAGGGGCTCTCCCCCCTGGAACTCGATGGTGACGAAGGGGCTGGTGGACTGGAGCACGAGATCGACGGACTTCTCGATGACCTCAGTCGGCATGTCCGTCTCTAGGGCGTCCATGTTC
>JAFDCW010000962.1 GCA_019312705.1 Deltaproteobacteria bacterium | reverse complement strand
GTACTCGCGAAGCTTCTCCTTCTGGCGCGTGGTGAGGCCCGCTGAGACCGGCTCTCCTTCAAATCGGCGATGAGAGTCCATTGCTCCATGCCAACAATGGGAACGTCGGGCTCATCCCCAACTCAATGGCAGGGCGAACGGCGCGAGCTGAGGGCTCGCCGGTGGGGCGGCTGCGCAGGCCCGATCGCAAGCACACACGCCATGCGGTACGGAATAATCCCCCCGGTCGTCGCGGCATCCCGCGGGCCGCTGCGAAAGCTAGGAGCGGAGGAGACGCCCCGCCGGCGAGACCGATGATCCCCGTCTAGTACCCCCACCCCCAAGCTTTCCGGAGACCACCATCTCAGCCGAGGTTCGCCCAGCTCAGGACAATCAGGCGTGGGCGGGGGTGCCTCCAGCGGAAGTAAAAGCGTCCGGCCCCGGCGCCCCCTCCGCCTACCGCGAAATCATCCCCGCCCCTCACAGCGCCAACTCCGGCCGTCGCGTAACAAAGCCCCTGGAGCTGGAGGCACCCCCGCCCACGCCGTCATCGCCCTCCATCGCGTTCTACCACGCTCTCATCACCCGCGCGCCCCCCTTGAGGGTCAAAAGATCTCTGCCATGCTGCCTGCCTCGCTGGTGCAATCACGTTGCGAAAAGCGCCTCTACCGCAACATGAGGCACACGGCGGAGGAGTTCTCTCTGCTCGCCGACGGCGACCGGATCCTCTGCGCCATCAGCGGGGGCAAAGACAGCCACGTCATGCTGCACCTGCTGCACAAGCTCGTGAGCCGACTGCCCTTCGAGGTTCACCTCATCGCCGTACACCTCGACCAGAAGCAGCCCGGCTATGATGGCTCGACCCTCGTCGCCTTCCTCGAGGAGAGCGGCGTCACCTACGAGATCCTCTCGGAGGATACGTACTCGGTGGTCACCGACCACGTCGACGAAGGGTCGACGTACTGCAGCCTCTGCTCACGGCTGCGTCGCGGCATCCTCTACACGGCGGCTGAGCGCCTCGGGTGCAACAAGCTGGCTCTCGGCCACCACCGCGACGACGCCCTCGAGACGTTCTTGATGAACCTCTTCTTCTCGGGGCGCATGCAGTCCATGCCGCCGAAGTATACGACCAACGATGGCCGCTTCGAGGTGATCCGTCCCCTCATCGAGTGCAGCGAAGTCGACATCGCCGGCCTCGCCGAAGAGCTCGATTTCCCCATCATCCCCTGCAATCTCTGTGGGTCCCAGGACGGTATGCAGCGCGACCGGATGACGGCATTGCTCGACGACCTCGAGGCGGACAATGCAAGCGTGCGATCGATCATGGCCGCCGCCCTCAAGAACGTGCGGCCGACTCACATGCACGACGCCGACGTGCTCGCCGCGTGGAACGTGCGACCGACCGATATTCGACCCGACAAGGCGCTGGGCCCGCGCAAGGAACATGCAGCCGCAATGCCGGTCGCGAGCAGCCGTCGTGGGCTGCCCGTACTGCCCTAACCGGAGCGCCGACCGAAGGCGACGTGGAGCTCAGGCTTGGCGACGGCGCCGCAGTACGCCGAGGATCAACCCCAAGGCGAACAACGCGCCGCCCCCGCCGTCTCCGCTGCTCAAACCGGTAGCGTGACACTGGCATCCGTCCGTCACCTCTACCGGCGGCAGACCCGCGTCACTCGGCGCTCCGGAGTCTGGCGAACCCGAGTCGACGGCGCCCGAGTCGACGACGCCCGCGTCCGGGGGCGGAGGCCCGGGCAAGGTGACCCGCGCTTCCTCCATCAGGTGTCCGTAGTGCGGCGCCGCGACATCTTCCAGCGGCCGACCATGCCCATCTTCGGTCCATGCCTTTCCGTCGACGAGGGACCGCCAGGCGCGCCGGTAGATTAGGCGGGCGTGCACCTCGACGTCCCCAGGGCCCGCGGGGACCGCGAAGGCGTAGTGCGTCGAGTCCGCCGCCATCGCTGGAATGCGCGTATCCCAGGTGATGGCTCGGGCGTCGGTGAAAAACACCGGGCCCACGCCGTCCGCGCCCTCGTTGCGCTTCGCGTAGATCTTGCCGGGTAGGCCCGCGTAGTACCCGTCGGCCGGGTCACCGACGCCGGCTAGCTCGCCGAGAAGCTGCGTTCCCGTGTGCTCGAGGGCCGCGCCGTCTCTGGTCGCGGTCACGAGGAGGATCATGTTGCGCACGGTCACACCGGTCGGCACATGGTGCCCCGTCCGGTCGTTGTGGATGGTCACGTCGACATCGACGACCTCGCCGACGTGGGCCGTATTCATCGTCAG
>JAFDCW010000221.1 GCA_019312705.1 Deltaproteobacteria bacterium | reverse complement strand
ATACGCCGAGGGCGACAACGACTTCAACGGGTCCATCCGGGAAGTCACGATCGCGCTTCAGTAAGGCGCCTGGGGCCGGGCCCCGGATACGAACAAAACTCGGCATGTATCGACTCATGCCGGGTTTCTTTCGTTTCGACCGCGTGTCCAAGACGGCAGTCCCCATGCGTCATGGGGTGTCGGCCGCGTTGACCGACCAAACCCGAAACGGAGACGTCATGCCCAAGTACCTTTGTATGCAACGAAGCCTGAAGAGCGATGGCGGAGAGAAGCCCTCCCCCGCCCAGATGCAAGAGATGTACGCCAAGTTCGGTGCCTGGCAGGAGAAGTTCAAAGACAGCGTCGTCGACATGGGCGGAAAGCTCGGCGGCGGGAAGCTCGTCACAGCCGAAGGCCAGAGCGATGGGCCCTTCGTCGAGGTAAAGGAGCTGGTCGGCGGCTATATGATCGTCTCGGCAGAGACCCTGGAAGGCGCGATTGAGGTCGCCCGGGAGTGCCCGGGGCTGGTGCGTCCGGGCTCGGGCGTGGAAGTGATCGAAATCCACGGGCCGTGACGACGCCCGCCCTCGTCGAGGACTTCTTTCGGCGCGAGTACGGCCTTCCTCGAGTCCGAGGTGAAGGATGACCTCTTGCGCGTGCTCTTCGCATGCTGCGACGAGGTGATCCCCGTCGAATCACAGCTGGTGCTGGCGCTCAAGACGCTCTGCGGCTTCGGTATTCGGGAGATCGCCCTCCGGCTCTTCATCAGCGAAGCCAATGTCTACAAGCGCCTCGGTCGAGCTCGCGCGCGTCTACGCGAGCATCCGCCGCGCCCCGCCGAGCTCACAAGGCAGCACTACGCTTCGCGGCTCGCGGCCGTGCACAAAATCCTCTATCTGCTCTTCACCGAGGGATACCTCTCCGGTCATGCCGAGATGGCCATTCGCCGGGAGCTCTGCAACGAGGCCATCCGCCTGGGTCTCATTCTGGCCGAACACCCGGTGGGCCAGACGCCGGAGTCCTATGCGCTCCTCGCTCTGATGCATATGCACGCGGCGCGGCTGACCGCCCGTCAAGATGGCTCCGGAGAGCTACTGCTCTTGGAAGAACAGAACCGGGAGCTCTGGGACCAGGGGCAGATCCAGGTTGGCCTCGCGTGGTTGGCCCAGTCCGCCGAGGGCGACAACTTCTCCCGCTACCACGGGGAGGCGGGGATCGCGGCCGAGCACTGCCTCGCCCCAACTCTCGAGGAGACGCGCTGGCACAGGATCGCAGAGAGCTACGCATTGCTCGAGCAGGTCGTTCCTTCTCCGCTGCACCGCCTCAACCGCGCGGTCGCGGTCGCCGAGGACCGAGGCCCCGAGGCCGGGCTCGCTGTGCTCGAAGGCTTCGAGCCGCCAACCTGGCTGACGGGCTCCCATATGTGGTCGGCGGTCCTAGCGGACCTGCATCGGCGCGCCGGACACGCGCCGGAGGCCGAGCGCTATCGAAAACTCGCGGTCGAGTTGGCGCCCACCGCTGCGGTGAAGGCGCTCGTGAAGAGACGACTCGGCTCGGCGTAGCGTTTCCGGATCGGTCACGGCTCGCAGCGGAACCCTGCCCCGTCCGCGCCCCGGCACGTCAGCCCGTGGCTGCAGGGCACGTCGTCGTCGGGGTTGCACCCGGGATAGAGCTCTGCCTCGTCCCAGTTCAAGTCGATGTCCAAGTCGACGTAGCCGGAGTAGTTCATCGCGAACCCGCGGGCATCGGGGTCGAGGAGCGTCACGGTCGCCTCTCCGCCGGCCGCGAGGGGGCCGCCGAAGTGCTTGAGATCCACGACCCGGCCCGTGTCGCCGCGCCAAGAGACCGCGCCCAACATGTAGGGCGCCACTTCGATTCGCTCGGTGTCCAGGCTGAGCGGTTCGCCGGTGACCGGGCCATTGGAGACAACCTCCACGGCGATGCTCCACCGCTCGACGCCGTCCTGACGCACACATCCCAAGACCTTGGTGACGTACACTCCTTCGCGGCCGAACTGTTCGACCGCGAAGAGCCATTCCCCTGCGGGGGGGGCCGCCTGCAAGCGTCCTTCTGCGGGGTCCGGGGCCAGGCCGAGGTTCAGCAGGCCGGTCGCGTGATGCACTGGGGCATTCGCCGCGAATGGGCCTGAGCAGTGCGCCGTCTCGAAGACGCTATCGCCCTCCCCCCCTTCGCTGGTGCAACCGACGCCGACGAGTAGAGCGACGGCCAGTAGAGCCGCGAGGTGCATGTCGCCCCGGGTCGTGACGACCTGCCCCTTGGGCCGTTCAGGGTCGTCGCTGCTCGATGACCCGTGATCGTTTGAACCGGAGATGGTGTGCAAAGCCCTCTCACTCTAGCCGCTTGCGCGGGTCCGGACTAGCGTCTGAACACCGTGGGACCACTCGGTCACCTGGGTGACGACAACGACGTCACCGTCCGCGACGGTGGACTGCTTCATTTGGGTACCGAACCACGGGAATTCGTAGCTCGCCCGTGTTCCAGTTTCATCCACCACTCCGGGGCCGCCGAACGGCTCCCGTTTCCAGAAAACCGGCCACATGGTGCGGGTGCCGCGGAGGACAAACGCCCGGCCGTCGGGGTCGAGGTCGATGGTCTCTCGGCTGTTCAGAAACCCCACACCGAGCCAGCTCACGCGCGTCGTATGCGCGACCGAGCCCCCTTCGGCGCTCTCGGATGCGGGTATGCGAGCCACGGAGGTGTCGAGATAGAAGCGTCCGAGCCAGATCGGCCACCAGGTCAGAGAGAGCACGCGCAGGCGATTCAGCCATCCCATACGGCATCGCCAGAACGCTGCTCGGTCGGTGATGGAGAAATCCAGCGGGCAGCGCCACACCCCCTCGCACGCTCGATAGTAGTCGTCGTTCGCACGCACCATTCGCCCCACTCTACCCGTTTTGCCCGTTCTTGGAGGTGGCGGCGCATGGCGGAATCATCCCTCGGTCGTCACCGCGGCCCTCGCGCGATATCGTAGGCGCCATGAACCCGCGTATCGCCCTCGTCATCGCGTCGCTGCTTTCCCTCGGCGCGCTCATGCACCCCGCCTTCGCCCGGGCGGCGACGTACCACGTCAACCCTTCGGGGACCGATGGGGGCGACGGTTCGAGCACGCCCTGGGCCACGTTGCAATACGCGGCGGATCAGGTGACAGCGGGGGATGAGGTCATCGTGGCCGCCGGGAGCTACGCCGGGTTCTTTCTCGACACGGGAGGGGCGGCGGATTCGCGAGTGGTGTTTCGCGCTAACGGTTCCGTCGTCATCGACACCGAGTCCGACACCGAGGGCAGCGGCATTCACCTCGACAACGTGAGCTACGTGACCATCGAAGGATTCCGAATCGTCGGGGTTCCGGGGCGAGGAATCGCACACCGCGGTGCGACCGCAGACTCCCCGGTCGTCGGACTCGTGATCCGGGGCAATACGGTCGAGAACGTCGGTCGCGAGGGCATGTACCTATCGCAGGTCTCAGATTCGCTGATCGAAGGCAATACGATTCACGGCGCCGGGACATCGGGGGCGGACCGAACCCACGGAATCTACCTGTCCAACGCCGGCAGCGACGGCACGACCCTCCGGGGCAATCACATCTACGAAAACGGAACCGCGGGCATTCACTTCAACGGTGACGCGTCGATCGGCGGCGACGGGATCATCAGCGGCGTCGTGGTCGAGAACAACCTCATCCACGACAACGGCCAAAACGGCCTGAACATGGACGGGGTCCAGGATACGCTGGTCCAGAACAACGTCATCTACGGCAACGCCCTCAACGGGATCCGCGCGTACGTCATCGATGGGTCCGAAGGGCCCCGCAACCTGACAATCGTCAACAATACGTTTCACGTCCCAGCCGATGGCGGCTGGTGCGTTCGCGTCACAGACTACCGGGGGCTCATCGTCTTCAACAACATCCTCGCCAACGATGGCAGCAACGGATCGATCGCCGTCGACGACACCAGCGAGCTGACGAGTGACAACAATGCGGTGAGTGACACGTTCACGCCGGATCGCGATTCGTCGTACCTGGACCTCTCCGAATGGCAGGCCCTGGGCTTCGACGGAAACTCTTTCGTCGCTCCGATCACGGACCTCGTCGAAGACGCCGCCGGGGGCGACTACGAGCTCTCGGCGAGCTCCGGGGCAATCGACCGTGGCGTCGCGGCGCTGGGCGGCGCCGGCGCGCCGGCCGTAGACCTCCTCGGCAATGCGCGGCCCGTCGGGATGGCTCATGACTTGGGTGCGTATGAGCTCTGCGCGGGCGCGGGGTGCATGAGCGCACCCGATGCCGGCCCTACGCCCGACGCCGGACCGACACCGGACGGCGGGCCCTCACCCGATGGCTCGCTCCCCGACAGCGGCAGCGCCGGAGACGGCGGCACCGATGCGGGCCCGGGCTCATCTGACGGCGGTTGCGGGTGCGACCTGGGTGCTTCGTCCACCGCGAAGGGAGCGGCACCAGCGCTCGCCCTGTTGGCCATGATCCTCGCTATTCGGCGTCGACGGCGCTGAGCAGGCGTGATCGGTCAGTTGGGAGTCGCCGTGACGGCGAGGCCACCGAGCCCAGCCGCCAACTACGTCATCTCCACCAGCTCGCGGATGGCCCGCACACACCGGCGAGGTTCCTGTTCGGCGATCATGTGTCCGACGCCGTCCATGGCGACGAAGCGCACCGGTCGCCCCGCCCGTTCCATTCGCTCGTAGATACCTCGTGCGTGGCGGATGGGGACTACCGAGTCCGCGGCGCCGTGTACGAAGACGGTTGGGGTCTGGATGTCGTGGGCGCCGCCCTCGAGCACGTCACAGGGGGAGCCCTTGGTGACGCGCGCCATGTTCTTCAGCACGTGCGGGGACCTCGCGAGGAACGTGTATTGCTTTTGCACCGCATCGAGGCCGACCCGGCTGGGGGCGTAGGTCTCCTTCATGAAGTAGCCCACCAGCCCCTCGCCGACCGGCCGAGGGAGGTACGGGAGCAATCGGCCCACGACAGCCAGCGCCGCCTCGACGCCCGGGAGCGGGAATACGCGATAGGTGAGGTGTGCAGGAGCCCCGAGGGTCGCCAGCAGGACGAGGCCACGAACCCTTCCGTGCCAGCGGTGGGCGACACGCTGGGCGACGCCGCCCCCGTGACTGTGGCCGATGAGAATCGCATCGGACCATCCCAGATGGTCGAGCATGCGCACGGCGACTTCCGCGAAGGCGTCGAGGCCGAGGGCGCGGGAGTCAGCGGGCGCGGGGCTGCGACCGAAGCCAGGGGCATCGTAGGCCGCGACTTCACCGATGCTGCGCAAGGGCTCGAGGAGCGGTGCGAGGTCGAGCATCGACCCCGGGTTCCCGTGGAGGAGGAGGAACCGATCGGGGCCACTGCCCTCGGCGGCCAACGCGGTCACGTGCACCGGGCCCGCGTCCGTCGAGAGCGAAACCCGGCCCGCCCCTTCGTAGAGATCTCCTGGCACCGAGCTGTCTCGCGGCGGGCTCATCTACAGCCCGAACTCCCCGACGCCCGGGGCGGCCACCATCTCGGCCGAAAGATTTCGCTCGGTACGACGAGCAGAGGGGAGCGCATGGTGGGCCCAGTATTGAGGGGGATGCCGCTGGGCGCCACCGTAGGCTTCTCGCCGCAGAGGAGGTACCGTCTGGCCCTCGTGCAAGAACCCACGGCATCCCCGCGCCCCGCGTTCTGCCTGGGTTGCGGCCACGACCACCGAAACGGACGCGACTGCGGCTACGCCCGGGAGATTCGTTGGACCGAGTACGGGCCCCAAGAGCGGTTCCAGCACGTACGGGTCTTTCCAGTCCTGATCGGCCTCGCCGCGGCGTCGGCCGCCATCTACTTCGTACTGCGTCCCCCCGAGCAGCCGCACCTGGTCTTCCTCGGCGTCGGATTGACGAGCTTGATAGCGGCGCTCTTCGGCGGCTTCGGCACCAAAGCCCTCATCGAAGAACTCCGAAAGACGCGCTACCGGTTGAACTCGACCGATGGCCGTGACCGGGGGCTGGTGGTGTTCGTCGGCGACGAACTCCGCTATGGCTTCGGAGAGTCTCTGAAGTACCGGGCGGTCGGGGCCCTCGAGTACACGGCGCCGCTCTCGTCGGCGGCGGCCCTCGCTCTCGGGGACGAGCTCGAAGAGTTGATGAACGACGACCTCGCGGCCTGGCTGCGCACGGACTCCGAAGACGAGACGCTTCTGCGCGAGCCGAATCAACCTGACTCACGTCTCGCCATCGTCGTCGCCATGGCCGTGCTCGGCCTCAGCGCACGCGAACAGATGGCGCTCTCCGTGGGCCGGTACAAAGCCTGGGGGTGGGGGGGCGGCAAGCTTCCGCATTCCACCACCGGCGCGGAGGTCGCCCTCGAGGCCCTCGAAGCAATATCGAACGGCGCGGGCGCGGACGACTCCCTGCTCGAACGGGAGTTCCTCAACTACGCCCAGCCGAATGCCGAGAGCCCGACGGCCCTCGACTCGATCATCGACGCCGTCGCCGGAGGGCAGGACGCCGAGGCGCTGCTCGGCGCCCTCGAAGAGGATGAGCGGAACCCGCTGGACCTAGATGCCGCGCGTGAAGCATGGCGGCGCGTGCAGACGGAAGAAGGTGACCTCGTGATGCTGCTGCTCCAGCACGCGCTGCCCGGCAGGCCAGGCACCATCGGCGTGGACCCCGACGCAGCCGCAGCCGCCGCGGAGTAACGCGCAGGGGCCATCGCGTCGGGTGCTCAGAATCCGACCATGACGCTGACGCTGCCGCCGGCGTTTGCGCCGTTGCCCATCGAGCTCGCGCCGCCCATCGCGCCGGCGCTGCCCATGGCGCTCACGTTCACTCGCGGCACGCCTGGGGTCCGGACGGTGACCTGGGTGCGCTGGCCTGCCGCCGCA
Source organism: Deltaproteobacteria bacterium (assembly GCA_019312705.1). The sequence continues at coordinate 329 of JAFDCW010000221.1, read as the reverse complement.
TTGACCCGAACGCGAGCGGCCTGGCCCCGGGCCTGAGCGGCCTGGCCATGGGCGTTGGCGGCGGCCGCCTGGGCTCGGGCCGCTTCGGCGTTGGCCATCGCCGCGGCCGACCGGCCGCGCATCCCGCGGACCGCGACTTCCACGTCTGCTGCGGCGCCCACCTCGGGGACATCGACATCGGCACCAAGGCGGCCGCGCAGCTCGACGTTGGACGCCAGGTGCATCGACTGGCCCGGCGGGATGGCCCCGCCCGCGCCGGACGCGACGCGGGCGCGCCAGGTCACGCCGAGGGCGCGGCCGGCGGCGACCGCGATGCCGCCGCGCCGGGC
>JAFDCW010000220.1 GCA_019312705.1 Deltaproteobacteria bacterium | reverse complement strand
GGAGACCGACTCGGCGCCCGTCGCCGAGTGGCACATCCTCGACCCGATGCACCCGGAGAACGCCGCCGAGGCGAATCGTTATCCGCGCCCCGGCGAGGCCAACGTCAACGTGCGCCTCGGCTTCGTCGCGGCGAGCGGCGGCCCGACGCGGTGGGTGAGCTGGGACCGCGAAGCGCACCCCTACCTCGCGACCGTGAAGTGGCGCGCCGAGACCCCCTTGGCGATCGTCGTTCAAAACCGCCGCCAGAGCGAAGAGTTGGTGCTCACCGTCGATACCCGGACCGGCCAGACGACCACCGTGCACACCGAGTCCGACGCGGCGTGGCTCAACCTCGAACAGACGGTGCCCCGCTTCTTGAACGGCGGCGAGCACTTCCTCTGGGTCACCGAACGCGACGGAGCCCCCGTCCTCGAGCGGCGTTCGATCGACGGCTCCCTCGTCTCGACCCTCACGACGCCGGAGCTCGGCTACGAAGGCCTGATCCGCGTCGACGAAGAGGCAGGAAACGCCTGGGTACGCATCAACGACGGGGACGCGACGCAGCAGCAGATCGCCCGCGTGCCCCTGGCCGGCGCAAGCGAAGGGAGCCAAGCGGAACGCATGACGGCGGGTCGCGGCATGCACGACGCCATCGTCGGCGGTCAGATCTGGGTACACACGGCGAGCCCCCTCGAGGGTGCGATGACGTTCACGGTGATGCGCGGCGGCGACGCCGTCGGCGAGCTCCCATCGGTCGCCGAGGCGCCCCCGTTCACGCCGCAGATCGAGTTGATGAAGGTTGGCGAAGCGCAGCTCAACGCCGTCGTGATTCGTCCACGAAACTTCGTCGCCGGCATGAGCTATCCCGTCTTGGTTTCGGTCTACGGCGGCCCTCACCATCGGACGGTGCGCGCCTCACCGCTCCGGTACCTGCTCCAGCAGTGGCTCGCAGACCACGGCTACATCGTCGTCTCGATCGACGGTCAGGGCACGCCGGGGCGGGGCCGCGATTTCGAGCGCGCGATTCACCTCGACGTCATCAGCGTGCCCCTCGAGGACCAGGTCTCCGCCCTCGGCCACCTCGGCGAGGCCGTCCCCGAGATGGATCTTCACCGGGTGGGTATCTACGGATGGTCCTTCGGCGGCTACTTCTCGGCGCACGCGGTGATGCAACGCCCGGAGGTCTTCCACGCGGGCATCGCCGGGGCCCCCGTCGCCGACTGGCGGGACTACGACACCCACTATACCGAGCGCTACATGGGACTGCCGGCCGAGAACGAAGATGGCTACGCCCACACCTCGGTGCTGACCCACGCCCCGAACCTCGAGCGGCCTCTCTTCATCATCCACGGCACCGCCGACGACAACGTCTACTTCGTGCACGCCATCAAGATGAGCAACAGCTTGCTTCGGGCAGGCCGGGGCCACGACTTCCTGCCGCTCTCGGGCATGACCCACATGGTCGCCGACCCCGCCGTGAGCCGAAGCCTGCACGAACGGTTCGTCGAGTTCTTTCACCACAACGTGCGAGACCGCCAAGTCTGCGAAGATTAAAGATAGTCAAACGGTGTCGCATGGAGCGTGAGACACAAGCGAGGTGGTCTCGGTTTCGAGCAGCCCGCGGAGCCTATCTTTATAGGTGAGCAGGCAGCGCAGAAAGCGGGGCCACCTCGCGCCGTGGATCGCGCTCCAGGCGATGCCGTTTAGATTCCGCAGGTGGGGTCGTCGTCGGGACAGTCGAGGTCCCCGAGGGGGTCGGCGGCCATGCGCACGCGGGGTGTGCGCGGCGTGCGAGGATTCCGACCCCGCGGCCCCCGCGCACTCTCGGTCTCCGGCGGCGCGCCGAGCGCCGCCACGTCGACGGGTTCGACCGAGTCCACCTCGGCGGAAGCCGCGACGGCGCCGGGGGCAGGGGCGGTCGCCGGCCCGGAGACGACTGCGGCGCGCGCAGCGGGCACCTCGATGATGCGCGCCTCGATGACCGGCTGCCGAACGGCGAGGATGACCGCGAGGCCAGCGGCCACGATGCCCGCCGCAGCGAAAGCGACCTTCCAACCCCATACATCTCCGCCCACCGGAGTGGACCCGGAAGGCGCGTCGGCGAGGGTCACGATGCGCGTGTGCATGCGCTCCCGGTCCGCCTGGACCGCGGCGAGTTCGGCACGCAGCGTCGTCATGCGCTGCTCGGCTTCGTCATCTCGGACCGCGAGCTCGCGGTCGAGGCTCTGCCGGGCCTCGGCCTCGGCGACCCGCTGGGCGTGGGCCTGGGCCGCGGCGGTGCGGTCCTCGGCCTCCCGAATGGCCTCGCGTTCGGCCTCGGCCGCCGCCAGAATCTGCGACTCCTCGGCGGCGACCCGGTCTTCTTCCAAACCGGCCAACTCACGAATGGCGAATAGAACGCTGTTTTCCTCGGGCATCGAAGCTCCTCCTCCTGTTGTGAAGAGGAAACAAAGCAGGAGCCGTGCCAGTATATTTTCGCTGTAATTACTACGAAGACGTGGTCACGGCGGCATCAAAGTCTATGATTGCGAGCAGAGAACTACGCTTATCGTAGATCTCTCACCTTGAGACCGAGCTGGTTGAAGCGCAGCCGGACCTTCCGGGCGTTCGCCGCCGGGTCACCGGTGAGCAGCAGCCCGGCCATCGCCGCAAAGTCGCCGCCGGTCTTCCGGAAGAGGTGCTCGTAGAGCTGGCGCTCGACGTGCCGGGCGGCGTCCCGGAGGCCGGGGCCCGGCACGAAGGTCGGGACGAAGTCGCCGCGCGGTTCATCAGCCAGCTCGCCTCCTGCCGCCGACAGGACCGCCGGCGCCGCGGCCCAGGACCGGGCGACGAGTTCACCGACGAGGCGCGATGAGATCGGAATGGTACGCGCCGCCGCCGCGCTCCCTCCGCTGCCTCCTCGGCCGCGCTCCGCCGCGCCGAGGGCGTCGGCCAGGGCGAAGACAACCGCGTTCTTCACGAAGAGCTCGAGTTCGCGCACGTTGCCCGGCCATGCATGGGCCTCGAGGGTCCTGAAGCTCTGAGGGGAAAGCACGAAGGTCACGTACTCGTCGGAGTCTTTCGCCGGCTCTCCGACGGTCAGGCGCACGGCGGGGGAACCGCGCAGCCCCGCAGCCCCGGCGTAGGCCCCGAGCAGGGCCCGGTCGGGCCCGACCGCAAACGCTCGGCCGACGAAGCCATCGATCAGGGTCTTCAAGTCACCGATTCGACTGGTCAGGGGCGGCAGGACGAGGCGCGCGGCGGGATTGAGGCGCGCATAGAGGTCGGCCCGGAATCGCCCCGCGCGTACCTCCGCCTCGAGGTCGGCGTTGGTGGCGGCGACAACCTTGACGTCGACCGTGCGACTCTCGGCTTCGCCGAGGCGCGTGACGCGACCGCTCTGGAGCACGAGCAGCAACATGCGCTGGAGGTCCAGGGGCAGGTTGCCGATCTCGTCGAGCAAGAGCGTGCCGCCGTCGGCCTGGGCAAAGAGCCCGGTGCGTTCGATAGCCCCGCTGAAGGCCCCCCGGGCGGTCCCGAAGAGTTCGGCGGCGACGAGTGTCTCGGGGAGCGCCGAGAGGTCCACCGGGAGGAAGGGCCCGCGACGCCCCGTCGCGGGATGGATGACGTGCTCCGCCAATGCGCTCTTACCGGTCCCCGTCGCACCGAGCAGCAAGATCGGCAGCGAGGTCCGCGCCAGGGTCGTCGCGTCTTGGCGTAGGCGGGTCATCGCGCGGGCCGTTCCCCAAGCGAATCCCCCCGCCTCGGCGACCTCGTGGCGCCGGGCCAGGATGCGTTCGATCAGGAGACCGAGAGCCCGTGCATCGAAGGCATCGGCGCCGGCGAGAGTCAGGAGCTCGTCCGCCCCCGGCGCAAAGCCCCCATCCTCGAGGGCGAGGTCGTCGAGGGAGGTCATGAGAATCACCGGCAGCTCCGTCCGGCTCCGGCGCAGACGGTCGAGGATGGCGAGGCCTTGCAGGCGGCGCCGACGCTCGAGGGATTCCGATGGATCCTGGGCCGATTGGGAAGAAGGCAGGAGGTCGGTCTCGGCGATGTCGAAGGCGACGTCGAGGAGCACGACATCGGTATCGGGGTGGCGCCGGAGGGCGTCGTCGGCTTCGGCGGCGTTGTGGGCGTGGGTGAGCTTGCAGCCGCGTTGCTCGGAGCAGGCCCAACACGGCCCCGGGAGCTCACAGCGGGTGGCGTAGTCGTACTCGCGCAGCAACGCGTGGGCGAGCTCGATGTAGCGATCCCCGTCGTCGATGACGAGGAGCTTCGGCCGTTGGCTCATGATTCTGGCCTCCCTTGCCCTTTGCGCGCGGCCAGAGCCCGGAGCTGCCGCTCGATCCCGAGGGCGTGCACCGCCGCCTCACGCATGGCGTCTTGATCGCCAGCCCGCACCCCGGCCTCGAGCGAATCGACGGCCGCGAGGCGCGTCGCGACCTCTTTGAGTTCTGGCTCTTCGCCGAGGGCGGCCGCGTATTCAGCAAACATCTGCGACGCCGACCGGCCGTCCCCGAGGTCGTAGAGGTCTCGGGCGAGCAGCCCCGCGAGGGCGACCGGGATGGGCCCCGAACCGATGTTGTGAGCGATTCGAGCCACGTACTTTCCGACGTCGTGGGCGAGGCGAGCGTAGGCGCGGGCATCGGGGGCCGCTTGGCCGGGGCGGCTCATGGAGCCCCCAGGGCACGGAGGATCGCCGCGGCGTCGAAGGAGGGCACGGCGGCGACCGCACCGTACATGCGCCGGAGGTTCTCGAGGCGCCGCGCCGGAAAGTCGTGCACGAAGACCACCGGCACATCGCAACCAGCCTCGCGGAGTTGGGCGAGCACCAACGTGCCCTGCTGCTCTTTGATGTAGCGCAGGGCCCGGGCCGTGTCGCCGGCGAAGAGACGCTCGGCGGTCCCGGGGATGTCCCCGGTGAGATCGGCGGCCGGCGTCCGGTCGAAGCGCAGGTCGAGGAGGGCCGCGTCGAAGGAGGCGCCGGCGACGGCGGCGAGGGCCTGTTCACTGGAGTGGCAAGCCACGATGGAGAACGCCTCGGCGAGAAAAAGCTGAGCGAACTCCTCGTATTCGTGACCGTCCTCGATGACCAGGAGCCGCTTCACTCGACTTCTCCGTCGAGGGCCCTGAAGAAGCGAATGCTCACCGCCTTCTCGTACCCCTGCCCTGCCCGTTCCACTTCGATGGCGCCATCGTAGCGGGTGAGGGCCGCGGTCACGAGCCCGAGGCCCCGGTCGACGCGGCGATCGTAGATCGACTCCCGGGACAACTCCTCGGTGCTCGTATCCCGAACGGTCAGGAAGACGATCTCTTCTCCGGTCGGCTCGAGTTCGGACCGGGCGTCGACGGATATCCGCCGAGGAGCGTCGGTCCGCCCCACGGCGAGGACCGCGTTGCGGATGACGTTCTTGAGGATCAGCACGAGGTCCACCCGGAAGACTTCGACTTCGACGAGTTCGTCGGGACCTTTGACTTCGACGGCGTCGAGCTCGACGAGGCCTGGAGCATATTCGCCGCGCACGTCGGCGACGACTCCCTCGAGCAGCGCGAGGTCGACCCGGGTGCGCACGAGATGGTGAACCAGCTTCGCGAGCTCGCGGTCGAACGCCTGGAGGACTTCGTAGGATTGGGAAAGCACCCGCTCGACACTGGCCTCGCGCTTCGCGATGCGCCCTTCGAGGGCGGATATGCGAGCGATGGCCCGCTCGGCGCGGCGAAACTGACGGTCCCGTCGCAGGTCGAGGCGATAGCCCAGGGCTCGCTCGAAGGACGCGAGGTGTGCCTTCCACGATGACATGAGCGGCTCTCCCCCGAAGAGCCGCCCCTCGACGAAGCTGAGCTGAGCATCGGTTGCCCCGCCGCGACCGAGGGCTTGAATCGCATCCCCGACGGCCCCCACCCGATGCTTGAGCAGCTCATGACGCAGGGACCCGACCAGATAGGCGATCGCCGGATGCAGCTCCGGAGAGCTGGCCGCGAGCTTGTTCAGGGGCCCACCCCGGCGCCGGCGCGTCAGGAAGAGCAGCCCGACAGCCATGGTCAAGAAGGAGCCCACGACCGCCGAGATCGCGGAGGTCGCCACGAGGGAAGGCCCCGCGCCGGGGGCCGTGACGACTACCGTCGGCTCCGACCAGAGGACCTCGGCGACGGAGGACGGGTCGATCTCCCCGAGCTCGGCCCGGGCCGCGTCGGCATCCGGTCCCTCGGGTCGAGCGACGATGAATTTACGATAGTATTCGACTGCCCGACCGGTCAGCCCCTGGTCTCGGCAGGCCCGGGCGAGGGACAGGTAGTTCTCGGGATCGATGGGTGCGAGCTCCCGGCCTTCGACGATCGCATCCCGGGCGCCATCTTCCCCGGCGACGAGGCGGCGGATGCCCTCGCGGTAGAGCGCATCGGCAGCGATGAGGCGCTCGTGGGCGCTTCGCCCTTCGGGGGTCGCCTCGTCGAGCAGCAGCCAGTCGTCATAGGCCGCGGGATCCCGGGCCTGCCAGAGCTCCTCGGCCCGAGCCCAATCCTCGGCCACGGAGGGTCCGCAGGCTGAGACAATCACCAGCGCGAGCAGGCTGAACCGCACGGGCATAGGGTACACGCTGAGAGCAACAATATTTGATGGCTCTCGAATTCCCGCGTTGCGGCGAGGCCGCTGGAACGGTAACTTTCGCGTGGGGGAATGGATCGAGAGATGAGCGGTGGGGCAAGGAACGCGCAATCTGCGCGTAACGATGGCGGACTATCTCGTGTCCTCATCGTCGATGATGAGCCGTTAATCGGCACCACCCTAAAGGTGTTGCTGGCCGACGTGCACGAGGTCACCGTTGCCCAGTCGGGGAGCGAAGCTCGGCAGTTTCTCCAAGATGACCCGGACTACGACGTCATCCTCTGCGACCTGATGATGCCCGAGATCAGTGGCATGGACCTCTTCGCGTGGCTTCACGACGAATCACCCGACCTGTCGAAGCGCATGATCTTCATGACCGGCGGAGTCTTTACCGAAGAGGCGCGCTCATTCCTCGCCTCGGTGCCGAACGGGCGAATCGAAAAGCCCTTCGACCACGACGACCTCCTGCGCCGAATCAAAGACCTCGAAGACGCTCAC
>JAFDCW010000961.1 GCA_019312705.1 Deltaproteobacteria bacterium | reverse complement strand
GGTGGTGGTCATTCACATCGTGATGTCACTTGCACCCTACGGGGTGGCGGCGTTGGTCGCAGACGTCATTGGTCAGGCCGGGCTGAGCGTGCTCTCGGCGCTGCTCGTCTATGCCATCACGGTGATCATCGGCCTCACCATCCAGGCCGTCTTGGTCTACGGCTCGATCGTTCGTTTTCTCGCCAAGCTGCCGGTGCGGAAGTTCATCCGGGCCATTCGCCCGGCGCAGCTCATCGCATTTTCGACGTCGTCTTCTTCTGCGGCGCTGCCTGTCAGCATGGAGTGCGCCGAAGAGAACCTCGGCGTTTCCAACGCCGTCAGCAGCTTCGTCCTGCCCCTCGGCTCGACGGTCAACATGGACGGTACGGCGCTCTACCAGGGGGTCGCGGCGATCTTCATCGCGCAGGTATTCCAGGTCGACCTCACGCTGGGTGACCAGGTGGCCATCGTCGCCAGCGCGACCATGGCCTCGATTGGGGCCGCCGGGGTCCCCGGGGCGGGCATCGTCACCCTGGCCATGGTCCTGTCCGCGACGGGCATCCCCGCCGTGGGAATCGCCCTTATTTTGGGCATGGATCGGCTCCTGGACATGTTCCGCACCGCCGTCAACGTGACCGGCGACCTCTCCGTGACCGCCGCCATGGCCGCCGGCGAGGGCGAAGAACTCGCGGTCCTCTCCAAGGAGGATGACGCGGCCGATCCCGACCGCGGCTTCGAAGGGCGCCTCAAGGGCCGGGAGCACGCGGTTCCTCCCGAAGACTGAGAGGACCGCCCTTGGTGGTATAAGGTGGCCCCCGGGGGGGGAGCTGCGCTGCCTCGACGTCCATGTTGATCTGTCCGAATTGCAAGGAGCGGTACGATACGGGGGAGGCTTTCTGCCCCGAGGACGGGGCGCGGCTGATCTCCCAGTCGCAGTTCATCGAGCGCCCGATCACCACCGATCCGATGATCGGTACCGTACTCGCCGGACGCTATGAGGTTATCCGGCCCATCGGCTCAGGCGGCATGGGCGTCGTCTACGAAGCGCATCACAGCTCTCTCGGGCGTCGCTTCGCCGTCAAGGTTCTCCGGGCCCAGGTCTCTCAAGACGCCGACGTGGTGCAACGCTTCCAGCGCGAAGCTCAGAGCGCGTCGACAATAGGTCACGAGAACATCATCGAGGTCACTGATTTCGGTCAGACCGCCGGCGGCGCGAGCTTCATGGTGATGGAGTTTCTCGATGGCCTAGACCTCGCCGACCTCCTCGCCCAGGAGCGGCGCCTCGACGTCACCCGGGCTCTGCCAATCCTGCTGCAGTGCTGCCGCGCCCTCGACGCAGCTCACGACAAGGGCATCGTCCACCGCGACATCAAGCCCGAAAACGTATTCCTCGTCGACCGCGCCGTGGAGCCTGACTTCGTCAAGATCGTCGACTTCGGCATCGCGAAGATCAGCGACCTCGAGACCCCCGGCGCGCCGGGGCGCAAACTGACCAAGACTGGCATGATTTTCGGCACCCCCGAGTACATGTCGACGGAGCAGGCCTACGGTCGTCCGACGGATCGGCGCTCCGACATCTACGGTCTCGGAGTCATCGCCTTCGAGATGTTGACCGGGCGCACTCCCTTCGAAGGTGAGACCTTCATGGCGGTCATCTCGCAGCACATGCTCGATACCGCACCGCCCATGAGCGGCCTCGTCTCGGGCCTCTCCTTTCATCCGGACCTCGAGGCCATCGTCGCCCGGACGATGGCCAAAGACCCCGACGACCGTTTTCAGTCGATGTCAGAGCTTCACGAGGCCTTTGTCGGCTTCATGCAGCGCGAGGGATTGCCCGGTGTGCCCCCTTCGCACCCCGACGTCAGCGCGTCGTCCAAGCTGCCCCAGGCGCCAGAGTCCGCCGCCCCGGTTCCCGCCAGTCCAACGCCTCACCGCGCCGACCTCACGCCAGGCATCCTCCGGCTCAGCGACGAGCCCGAGCGGCCCCCGGCTGCTCGCTCGGGGGCTTCGTGGGGCATCTTGTTGGGGGTTCTATTCTTCGTTGCCGGGGGAGGAGCCGCCCTGCTGCTCTTCCGCCCTGACTTGCTGGGCATGGGGCGCCACCCGGACGACGATGGGCCCCAGCATCTCGATATTGGTGTCGAGGCGCAGGTCGAACCCGCGATGCCCGTCTGGGCCGACGGCGGCCGGGACGCCGCATTGGGTGGGGGCGACGGAGGCGCGGCCGATGAGGCCTCGGCCGTCTCCCCGGTGACCATTTCGGTTTCCGTCGACACGGACCCGCCCG
>JAFDCW010000960.1 GCA_019312705.1 Deltaproteobacteria bacterium | reverse complement strand
CCGAGGTCGGCAGCGACGGCCCGCGACGCGGCCCATCGATAGACCGCAGCCCAGAAGACCCAAAAGACCCAGAAGAACCGGAACGTGAGGAGGACGGCGCTCTGCATGGGCCTTCGAATTGCTCAGCGCAGCGCCAGCAGCGTCCAGATGATCGCCAGCGACAGGGCCACGCCGGCGATGACCGTGCCGCCGAGGGATCGCTTCGGCTCGTCGGCGCCTCGCTTCGGCGGCCCCTCACGGTAAGGGCCCGCCCCCGCATCACGGATCGCCCGGGGGTCGCCATAGTCGGCGTGGTCCGCGGTGCGCAGCAGCGAGGCCTCGTCATCATCGACGAGTTCCACGTCTCGTTCGTCGAGGGCCTCGATGAGCTCGGAAGCCTCCACAGCACAGCTCTCGAGGACCTGCAGGTGAATCGTGACGAACGCCCCGACCTGCCCGAAGAGCGCGCTGTGATTGGCGCCCGCGATCGTCGCTTCGATCCCCTCCTGAGCGAGGATGTCCTTCAGGACCTCCGCGCGCACCGGGTCCTGAATCGTCGCGATCGTGACGAAGCGATCCCGGCGCGCCATCTCACCCGTAGAGTGCGTCGAGGTCGTCCCCGTAGGACTTCATGACGATGCGTCGCTTGAGCTTCAGGGTCGGGGTGAGCATGTCGTTCTCGGTCGAGAAGTCCTCGCCGATGAGCTTGAACTTGCGCACCTTCTCGTACTGCTTGAACCCCGAGGAGTGCTCGTCGAGCTCCTTGGTGATGAGCTCGGCCACCTTCGGATCGGTGAGCAGGTCGCCGGTGACGCCGTTGTCCTTGGCCCACTTCTCGAGGGACGCCATGTCCGGGACGATGATCGCCGCGTTGAACGGCTTGTTCATGCCGTTGATCATGACGCTGGCGATGAACGGAGAGAGCTTGAGCTGCTCTTCGAGGGGCCCGGGGACGACGTACTTGCCGTTTTCGAGCTTGTACTGCTCCTTGATGCGCCCGGTGATGTAGACGAAGCCGTCGTCGTCGATGCGGCCCATGTCGCCGGTCCGGAAGCCGCCGTCGTCCGTGAAGACCTTCGCGTTCTCTTCGGGCAGCCCGTTGTAACCCTTCATGACGTTGTGGCCATAGACGACAATCTCACCGTTGACCGGGTCGTTGGTGACCTTCTTGTCGATCTTGACCTCGACCCCCGGGATGGGTTTGCCGATGGAGCCGATCCGCCGCGACCCGGGCCAGTTCGCCGTGGCGATGGGTGATGTCTCGGTCAGGCCGTACCCCTCGTAGACGGTGATCCCGAGGTTGTCGATGAAGACCGCGACGTCCTTGTTGATCGCGGCGCCGCGACTGAAGGCGTACTTGAGCCTTCCCCCAAAGCGCTCCCGAACCTTGGAGAAGACCAGCTTGTCGAACATGTTGTGCTTGAAGTCAGCCCAGCCACTCGACCGGCTCTCGGCGGCGAGGGCACGGCGATGGTCCTCGTTGGCGATCGCCGCGTCGAAGAGGGTCTTCTTGAGCCCCACTTCATCGGCCATGCGCTTCTGCAGTCCGTCGTAGATCTTGTTGAAGATGCGAGGAACGCTGAAGAGTAGCGTCGGCTTCACCTCGGCCAGGTTCGCGATGATCTTGTCGACCGCCTCGGCGATTCCGAGGGACGCGCCCATGGAGAAGAGCGCGTGCAGCTCGACCGTCTGCCCAAAGGAGTGGGCCCACGGGAGGAAAGAAAGCGATCGGTCATCGGAGGTCATCGGGAAGACGTCGTGGATGGCGCTGACGTTGTAGGCGAGGTTTCGGTGGGTGAGGAGAACGCCCTTCGGGTTGCCCGTCGTGCCCGACGTGTAGATGAAGCCGGCGATGTCCTCGGCGGAAATCTCGGCGATCTCTACCGGCGTGGCCTCCCCGCGGGCGAGGAGGTCTTCCCACCCGATGGAGTCGTCGTTGCCCTTTCCGTCCACGACGACCAGGTGAGCGAGCTCCGGGAGCTCACCACGGAACGACTGGATGCGGTCCCGGATCCCCTCGTTCGCCCCGACGACGACCTTCGCGCCGCAGTTCTCGAGGATGAACTTCCAATCCTTGTCGAGCTGGGATTCGTACATCGGAACGAACTGGGCCCCGAGGCCGTAAGTCGCGTACGCCGCAATAGCCCACTCGGGCCGATTGTTCGCGATCATCGCCACCCGGTCGCCCTTGGTCACCCCGAGACTCGCGAGGCCGCCCCGGAGAGCGTCGACGCTCTTGGCAAACTCGGCGTAGGTCGACCAATTCCACGTCCCCCCCTTCTTCACGCC
>JAFDCW010000219.1 GCA_019312705.1 Deltaproteobacteria bacterium | reverse complement strand
GGAGGCGATCTATCGTCGTGATGGGTACCGCTGCGCGTGCCCGGTGTGCAGGCGTCGGGATGTGACGCTGCACCATTTGAAGTATCGGTCGGCCGGGGGCGGGGACGAGGGGGACAATGTGCTCAGCGTGTGCGCGGCGTGCCACCTCGAGGGGGAGCATGGAGGGCGGCTGAAGGTGCGGGTCAGCAAAAAGGCGGAGCGGCGCCGGAGGCGACGTGGAGCTGGATTGCTGACCCGGCCGCCTGCGGGTAAGCCGCGGTGGGAGCTTGGCAGACGGGGGCAGACGCCGGTGATGGTGGTAGAGGGGCGGGAGCGGCTGGCGGGGTGAGGGGGCCGCTGACGACTGCTGAACGGGTCGCCGTCCGCCGACGCGCTCTTCAGCGCCGAGTCCTGACTACGACGGGGGGCGGCTCCGAGGCGGTTGAGCTGGTCGGCCGCCTCCCTACAGCAAAGCGCGCAGCTCTGCGATGTCGAGCTTCTTCGCTTTGCTCATGTTCTCGAGGAGCTGTTCGGCCATGTCGCGCTTGTGGTGGTGCAGCTCGAGGATCTTCTCTTCGATGGTGCCGGCGGTGACGAAGCGGTAGACGGTGACGGGGCGGTCCTGGCCGATGCGGTGGGCGCGGCTGGTGGCCTGGTCTTCGACGGCGGGGTTCCACCAGGGGTCGAGGTGGATGACGTAGTCGGCGCCGGTGAGGTTGATGCCCACGCCGCCGGCCTTGAGGCTCATGACGAAGACGTCGGCCTCGCCGTCCTGGAAGGCGTCGATGCGCCGAGCGCGCTCCTTCGCGGGGGTGGAGCCGTCGAGGGTGAGGTGGCTGACATCGGCGTCGTCGAGGGCGCGCAGGACGAGGTCGATGCTCGTGAGGAACTGGGTGAAGACGAGGACCCGGTGGCCTTCCTCGCGGAGCGCGACGATGCGAGCGACGGCGGCGTCGACCTTGGCCCCGGCCGGGGCGGCCGAGTCGATGAGTCGTGGGTCGACGGCGGCCTGGCGAAGGCGGGTGATCTCGGCGAGGACCTGGAGGCGCCCCCCGCCGTCGTCGACGCTTTCGAGGACCGCGTGCGCGTTCTGACGCATGGCTTCGTAGTAGGCCTGGGCTTCGGGGGTGGTCTCGATGCGGACGGTGACCTCGGTCCGCGGGGGGAGCTCGTCGAGGACCTCGGTCTTGGTGCGCCGCAAGAGGAAGGGGCGGAGCATGGCCCGGAGCTGCTTGGCGGCCTCGCGATCCCCGTCGCGGATCGGGACCTCGAAGCGGGTCTGAAATCGCTTGCGGCTCCCGAGGAGGCCCGGGACCGTCGCCTCCATGAGGCTGTAGAGCTCGCCGATGTGGTTTTCGAGGGGCGTGCCCGTGAGCGACAGACGGAACTCGGCGGTCAGCGCCCGAGCGGCCTTCGCCCGCTTCGTGAGGGAGTTCTTGAGGAGGTGGGCCTCGTCGAAGACGACGGTGTCGAAGGTGACCTTCGACAGGCGCTCGGTCTCGGAGGCGAGCAACCCATAGCTGCACACCAGGACGTGCTTCGGGCCGAGGGAGGCGAGGGTCGCGTCGCGGTCTCCCTCGGAGAGCGCGTGGCAGGTGAGGGTGGGGGCAAAGCGGGCCGCTTCGTCGAGCCAATTGGCGGCGACCGAGGTCGGCGCGACGACGAGGGCCGGGCCGTGCTTGGCCCGGGAGACGAGGAGGGCCAGGGCCTGGATGGTCTTGCCGAGGCCCATGTCGTCGGCCAGGCACGCACCGAGGCCAGCCTCGGCGAGGCGGGACATCCAGACATAGCCCTCGCGCTGGTAGTCCCGGAGCTCGCCCGAGAAGGCCCGGGGCTTCCGCGGGGTGAGTGACGCGGCGCCTTCGAGCTTGGCCCGGCGCTGCGACACCTTGGCGTCGACCTTCACTTCGCACGCTCCCTCGAGGAGCTCTTCGAGGAGAGAGAGGGTGACGACGTTCGAGACGAGGCCCTTCTTCTGGGCCTTGGTCACGGCGTCGAGGGCGTCGAGGCGCCGCGCCAGGGTGTCGGTCAGCGCGACGAAGCGCGCATCGGTGAGGGCGACGAAGCGCCCGCGGCGGTTGCGCAGGAGATCTTGGAACCCCACGACGAGGTCCTCGTCGACGACCAGGCCCCCGTCGGTGGTGAGCCACTCGCCGGCCTCTCGCATGCGCACCCGCAGGTCATCGACCCCGCGGCTCACCGGCGTGGCGAGGCGCTTGCCCTTGGGCCACGCCAAGACCACCTCTTCGCCCATGGCGTCGAGCTCGACCAAGGCCTCGAGGGCCACCGTGAGCTCGTCGGTTTGGGCTTCCCTCGTGTGCTCGGTCAGGGCGGCGAAGAGGGGGCACAGTCGGTAGAGCGACTCGAGGGACGCCTCCTCGGCCTCGAAGTCGCGGACCGTGTGGACCGGCTGGCCGTCGAAGGTGGCGGTGACGGTGGGGCCGCCGCCGCCCACCGGGACCAGGGGGCCCTCGACGCCGAGGGGGGCGGTGCGCACCCGCGCCGAGAGCGAGGTGCCGTCCCAGTGCAGCACCACGACGACCCGCGGGTCCGCCGCGCGCTCCTCGCCGGCGATCTGGATGTCGGCCGACGCGGACACGGCGAGGGAGCCCGCGAGGCCGGCGAGCACTTTGCCGACGCGCTCCCGGGCGGAGGTGGGGACCTTCAGCTCGCCCTTCGAGCCGAGGGCCTCGGCCACCCGCTCGATCCGCGGGTCCCGCTCGTACACGGAGACGTGGCCCGGGTCGTGCTCTTCGATGGCGACGGGCTGGGTGGTGAGCTCCGGGGGCTGGAGGGTGATGTGAAGCACGTTCGCCTTCGTCTCGACGATGAGCCGTGGCTCGCCTCGGGTGAGCTCGACGGGGGCGCCCGTGGGCCGGATGACGTGGGGATGGCCGATGAGCTCGAGGAGCGCGCGCCATCGAAGCACCGGCTGCTTCTTGCGCCGGCTTCGGTAGGTCTCGACGTAGTCGGCGGCAGCGAGGATCCGGCGATCGTGCTCCGAGACGCAGGGGACCTTCCCCTCGAGGAGCCGAGCTAGGCTGACGTCCTTGCCCTTCTTGGCGCGCCCCCCGGCGATGCGTGCCTTGATGTCGACCTCGTGGCGGCCCAGGGCGACCTCCCACACGATGTGCTTTTCGGCTTGGGCGCTCGGGCCCCGGGCGCCCGCTGGGGCCGGCTCCTCGGCGACGACTTCGAGGGCGCCGAGGGCAATCTCCCACGGCTCGCTGGGCCGATAGGCCGTGGTCAGGGTGCCCTCGGCGGGCGCGCCCGAGCCTTCGAGGGCGCCGTGGACGGCGGCGAACTCGCGGTGGATTCCATCGAAGCCCCAAGCCTCGGTGCGCCGGACCCAGTCGCCCAACGTCGGGAGGAGCCAGTCCCCGGGGTGATCGGCCCAGGCGTGGACCAGCGCGACAGCGAGCACTTCGGCCCACGGGGCGTAAGTGAGAGAGCCGTCGTAGTACCCCGACGCCATCAGGAGCTGCGTCTCGGAGGGCTGTCTGCCCTCGGTGGCGGCCCGGTGCAGCGTCGACAGGGCGTCGTAGGCGAGGGGGTGGCCGGCCTTGGCGGCCTTGGCGTTTGTGGCGGCGCGGCCGAGGGCCGTCCACTCTCTCGGTTGGGCGTCGCCGGCGGTCATTCGGCTCAGCGCGTGCAAGACGCCTTCGATGCCCCGGAGCTGCTTGTGCTTGCGGTTCTTGGACATCGCCGCGACCGCCGCGGCCCCGGAAGAAATCGCGCCGGCGTGGTCCCCTCGACAGAAAGCCGAGACCAGCGCGATCGTGTCTTGGGTCTTGGGTGTCGTGACGTGGCCGGTGTCCTCACCGCGGAGCGCCAGGTAGTAGGCGAGGGCCCCGTGGGTCTTCGGGTGCTCGTCGCCGAGGCGAGCGAGGCGCGGTTCGATGGCGGCGAGCTGCGCCGCGGCCGCGTGATAGAGCGCCTCGAGGTAGACGTCGGCGAGGGTCCCGAGGGCGCGGACCCAGTCGTCGGCGGGGCGCGTGCCCAATGCGGAGACGAGCCAAATGCCGAACTCTGCCCGGCCGTTCTTACCGTAGTTGAGAGAGCGTTCGGCCGCCTCCGCGGCGGCGGCGGCGCGCTCCATGTCGCCGAGGACGAGGCCGACGCGTAGCTTCGTGCTCTCCCGTTCAAGCGGGTAGCGGTCGTAACCGCCGTAGTCGCCGTAGCGGCCGTAGCGGCCGTCGTTGAATCCGTAGTATCCGTCGTCCGTGCTGTAGCCGCTGCTGTATCCGGTCGTCGTCCCGAGGAGCCTCCGGTCGAGCTCCTCGAGGCGGCCGCGTTTGGCGGCGTCGATGAGGGCCGTGAAGAGCGCGGCGGGGTGGATGCCGTGGCGCACGGCGACTCCGGTGCCGCCCGAACGCGTCACCAGGCCCATCTCCTGGAAGCGGCTACACGCGGCCTTGATGTCCGACGCCCGCATCTTCCCCTTGCCCGGGCGCGTCGATACGCCGACCAGCTCGAGGAGTTGCGCCCACTCCGCCGGGCGGAGGTCTCGATTGGCCAGGGCCAGGACAGCCAGGGCGTCGCGCTCCGGGGCGCTCAGATTCGCCTCGAATGACGTCGCGTTCCCCATCGCCGTCGTTGTGTGCCGCGGCGCCCTGAGGCCGTCAAGGGTCGTGTGATCCCCCGCGATCTTCGGTCCTTCTGATGACTTCTTTCCCGCGGGAACCAGGCCTTGGTACCCTCGGCCGAGCTCATCGCCATGCCCGCGTACTTTCTCCGCTTTTTGGTCCCCGCTCTGCTTCTCGCTGGCATCGTCGCTCCGAGCCTTCCGGCGATCGCCCAGACCCGCGTCGTCGTCCAGGCGTTTCGCGGGCCCCGGGCCGGCCAGATCCGCGCTCACGTGGTCGCGGCCCTCTCCAACGAGGGGTCCATCGAGGTCGTTCCCCGGTCCGAAGTTCAGTCCGTCGCCGAGGAGCTGGGCTTTTCCTCGGGCTCCCTGACGGAGGAGGGGTACACGGCGGTAGCTCAGCAGCTCAACGTGTCCGCCTTCATCCGAGGCCGGGTCAGTCGCCGCCGCCGCCGATGGTCGGCGACCGCCGTGGTCATCAACGGCGCCGACGGGACCGAGCTCGGTCGGCGAAGCTGGACCGGGCGGACCGTCTCCTCCCTCGGGGCGATGCGCCGCAACGCCTATGGGCGCCTCGAGCCCTATCTGTCCGCGGCGAGCTCTCCGGCCCCGGCCCAGGCCCAGGCCGACTCAGGGCAAGAAGAGGGCGCCTGGTGGAACGCCGACGGCGAGGAAGAAGGCGAGGGCGCCGAAGAGGAAGAAGAAGAGTCCGAGCCCATCGACCCCGGGTCGCGCTTTGACTGGCTCAGCTTCGAACTGCTCATCGGCACCAACCACCGCTGGATGGAGGCCAACGCCCGCGTCCTAAACAACGGCCGAGAGCCTGGCGGCCCCGCCGAGCTCGACGAAATCCGGCGCTACAACAGCGCGGGCCTCGGCCACGGCGAGATCGGTTTCCGGGTCGGCTTCTTTCCCGGCGCCGTTCCTGACGATCAGCCCGTGCCCTGGCTCGGCGCTTTCCTCGAAATGCGCCATTCCCTGGGTCTTACCTCCCGCGGTTGCCCCCAGGTCGGGGCGTGCGCCGTCGACTCCGACCGCATCGATATCGGCACGTCGCAGTTCGAGGTCTACATCGGAGCCCAGGGCCGGTATCGCTTCGGCGACGAGCGCGGCGCCCCGATGGTCACCGCCGACGTGGGCTACGGGATCTTCGGGTTTCTCCTCGACATGGACGACCTCGCTCTGCTCGAGCGTCCGAGCATCATCGCCCCGACTCAACACAACTACATGCACCTCGGGCTCGGCATCGAATACGCGTTTGTGCCCGTCTACTTCACCGCTGGCACGCGCCTCGCCTACCGGGCCGGCTTCGGCGTGGGCAACGATGCCCTGGCGGTGTGGGGAGTCGAGACTGGAGGCTCCTCCGGGGTCCAGTTCGCGATCGACCTGCGCACCGAGATGCCCTACATCGCCGACGGGGTCTTCCTCGGCCTGACCCTCGACTACTTCGCCTTTTCCACGACTCATCGGGGCCAGACGGCGTGCCGCGTCGACGGGTGCGCGGACACCGACCCCTGGGAGCCCTGGCCCTATGACCCGGCCAACCGCGAGGTGGTAACCGGGGGAATCGCTGAGTCGGTCACCGACAACTACATGCGCCTCTTCTTGCGTCTGGGCTACGCCTTCCACTGACAGATACCTGTCTGGCCCCGCCGTGCCTTCACACCGCCCCGGGTTGTGGTAGGAACCGCGCATCATGGACTCGAAGTCGATC
Source organism: Deltaproteobacteria bacterium (assembly GCA_019312705.1). The sequence goes on along the minus strand of JAFDCW010000219.1, from coordinate 804 downwards.
CGTCAGGCGTTCCTCGACTACTTCAAGAACAAGGGCCACGAGGGAGTGGCGTCGGGGCCCATCGTGCTCCGCGGCGACCCGACGCTCATGTTCACCAACGCTGGGATGGTGCAGTTCAAGGACGTCTTCACCGGCAAGGACGAGCGCCCCTACCAGCGCGCCGTGACGAGCCAAAAGTGCATCCGCATCAGCGGCAAGCACAACGACCTCGAAAACGTGGGCGTCACCGCCAGGCACCACACCTTCTTCGAGATGCTCGGCAACTTCTCCTTCGGCGACTACTTCAAGCGCGAGGCCATTGCGTACGCGTGGGAGTTCCTCACCGAGGTCATGGGCATCGACCAGAGCCGGATGGTGGTGACGGTCTTCGGCGGCGAGGGCGACGTGCCCGCCGACCAAGAAGCCGAAGAGCTCTGGAAGGAGATCAGCGGTCTGCCCCCAGAGCGCATCATCCGCTGCGGTGCCAAGGACAACTTCTGGTCGATGGGCGACACCGGCCCGTGCGGTCCGTGCAGCGAGATCTTCTACTTCATCGGCGACGGCGACGCCGACCCGGCAAAGTTCGACGAAGAGCCCGGCATCGACGGCAAGGGCTGGACGGAGATCTGGAACAACGTCTTCATGCAGTTCGAGCGCCACGGCGACGGGCGCCTCGAGCCCCTGCCGGCCCCGAGCGTCGACACGGGCATGGGTCTCGAGCGCCGCTCCGGGCTCAAGCAAGGCGTCACCAGCAACTACGACACGGATCTGCTCCGGCCCCTCGTCGACCTCGCCGGTGAGCTTGCGGGCAAGAAGTACGGCGGC
>JAFDCW010000218.1 GCA_019312705.1 Deltaproteobacteria bacterium | reverse complement strand
CGGGACGCGATCCGGGAACTCGCGAGCCTCGAGGCCGTTCGCTTCGTCGCCGAGGCCCCGGCCCCGGCCCACGGCCTCGCGAGGCCCCGCGTGACCGCGACGCTGCGCTTCGAGCGCTCAGAAGAGGGGGGCCCGGATCATGGCCATGAGCACGACCATGAAGACGGCAACGACGAAGAACGCGCCGCCGAGCGGGAGTACACCCTGCGCATCGGCGCGGCGGCAGAAGACGGGGCCTTCGCGAGCTTCGGGGACGAGGACGTCGTATTCGTCGTCACCACGGCGGTGGCCGACGCCCTCGGGGCGAGCCTGGTTGGCCGCGGCTTGATGAGCACCGAACTCGACGTGCTCTCGGGCATCACTGTCGAGCGGGACGGGGCCGTCGTGGTGCTCTCCAAGGCCGACGACGGCTGGCACACGGAAGACGGGGGGACCCCGGACGTCGAACGAACCCGGGAGCTCGCGGACCGCGTCGCCGTGATCCGAGCCACGCGGGTCGTCGGATACGGCCCCGCGGCGAGGGCCTTCGCCGGGACGGCGGGCCCTCGGGCCCGCGTCACCGTGACCCGAACGGCGAGCGCTCCGGCGCCGGCTCACTACACGATCGCCATCGGTCCCGAAGAGGTCGCCGAGGCCTCCGGGCAGACGGGGGAACCCGATTCCGCAGGCCAGGCACCCGAGGCGCCCTCCGTCTACGTTTGGCGCGAAGACCTCGACGCGACTTTCCTGGTTCCGGCGGCGGCGGTCGAAGCGTTTCTGACCTACTCGCCCTGAATGCGCTCGAGGGCGCTGGCGGCCCACTCTGCTTCGAGGTGGCCGCGGACGGCCTTGGCCGACAAGTCCTGAGCGTATCCGAGGGCCGCCATCATCGCGCAGTCCCCGGCGTCGAAGACGGATGCCTGGGCGGCGAGGGCCGCCGCGCTGGCAGCGGCGGCGGGTTCTTCGAGGGAGGCGAAGGCCGCGAGGACGGCCTCGGCGATGACGTTCACGGTCGGGGTAGGGGCGTTGGCCGCCATAGCCTCGACTGCGGCCCGGTGTGCCTGGAGCTCGACCGCATCGGTGGCTGTCTCGTTTCCGGCGCGAACCGTTGCCTCGAGCGCGACCAAGGCGGCCGCAGGGCGCAATTCTTCGTCGGGGAGCAGCTCGAACGCCGTCCTCGCTGCAGCGCTCGCCGCCAGGACGAGGGCGGGGGGCTCGGCGCCGAGCCTCGCGGCCATGGCGAGCAGCCAGTCTCCGCGGGGGCAATCGTCCCAGACGCTGCGAACGTCGCCGCCCGACGCTCGGACCCATGACACCAGGTCGTTGTGGGCCTCTTCCGCGGACAGCCAGTCAGCGAAGCTCAATACCGAGTGCTCCGAATCCATTCGCGTCCACTGGCGTGAGTGAGCGCCAGTGGATTATTCTTCGGTCTCGGTCTCGGTGCCGGGGGCGGCCTCCAGGGTCTCATGCCCGCGGAACTCGAGCAGACCGTTCGAGATGTTGAAGCCGCTGCCGCTGATGCGCGCGAAGCGCCCGCGGACCTTGACCTTGGCGCCGACGTTGAAGTCGGTCGGGATCGGAAGCTGGCCGGTCTCCGGGTCGATCTCGATGGGGCGGCCGCGCTCAGCGGCTTCGACGGCCTCGTCGATCTGAATCTGGTTTTCGGCGTAGCCCACCACGGTCAGGCGCTTGGAGCTGTCTTCTTCGCCCGCGACGTCGGCGATCCACATGTGGGGAGCGGTCGCCGGAGGGCAGTTCTCCTCTTCGGGGCATTCCGGGGGGACGTAGACCGCGACGATGTAGCCCGTCACGTCGAGCTCCGTATTGACGGTATTCGCCAAGCGATGCCGTACCCCGTAGATGCTGTAGCTCGAATCCGAGTACTGCACCGGGTGCGGCGGCGGTGGCAGAACCGGCACCGCCGGGATATTGGCTTCCACATCAGGGAGCCTCTCGATGACGAGATCCTCCGCAGCCTGCGGAGTGCATCCGAAGAGAGTCGTGATGAGCGACAGCATGATCAGTGCGCGAACCGAGCGATTCATCGAGTAGTTCCCCGTCCTTGCCCCCATTTGGGCGGTCGGAACGTAACATGCCAGATGGCGTGGCGAGAAGGCCCGAAATTGACCTCTTTCAGGGCGCCCGGGAGGCCGCACATCTGCCTTGGTTCCCGGGGGAATCTGGGCCTTCCAGCTGCTCCTGAGCCCGAGCCGCGGCGGCCCGGATGGGCTCTGGAGCCCTTTCCGAGGTCGCGCTGCGGATCGCCGCCGCGGCGTCGGAGCCGCCGAGGTCCCGCAGGGCTCCGATCGCCAGGACCGCCGAATCGATGTCCGGGGCCCAGGCATCGGGCCGAAGGCCTCGGCGGAGGACCGTGACCAGGGGGTCGACGAGGGCCGGGACGCAAAGCTCGCTGGCATAGGCGATCGCGGCCTCGATGACCACGGGCCACTCGTCGGCATCTTCCAGGCGCGCGGCCACCACATCGGCCGCGCCGGTCTCCCCGCGCGTCGTGAGGGCCAGAACGGCCGCGGCTCGCACGCGCTTCGAACGGTCCCCGGCCGCCGCTCGGAGAATAGGCAGGGCCCCCGATGCTTCCGCCAGGGCCTGGGTGGCCCCCGCCCGGACCATCGGCCAGGGGTCGCGGCGGGCCAGGGTAGACACCGCCCGAAGGGTGCCCTCCTGTCCGGCAACCACGATCGCCGCGGCGAGGCGCACCCGTGGGTAGGGGTCTTCGAGGGCGCCCCGGGCGGCCCCCCGCAGCCTCGGCGAACGCCGCGCCCCAAGGGCGAGCATGCTCTGGCTGCGCAGCATCCAAGCGTCCGAGCCGGCGACGAGGCCCGCGAGCCACGCATCGACGGTGGGGTCCGATGGCAGATGATAGGCGGCGGTGACGAGGCGATAGACATCCTCGAAGCGTGTGGCGTTTGTGATACCACGGCCTACGAGGGACACTGCGATGGCGGTACCCACGTCTCCTGCCTTGGCCAGGGCCAGGGCCGCGGCGGCGGCGGGCCCCGGGGCGGCCCCCCGCGCCCACTCGGCGTATCGCTCACGGTCTTCGCCGTTGGTTTCCCGGTAGGCTGAGCGCAGGGCTCGCCGGAGGCCGGGCCGGTCTGCTCCTCCCTCGGCGTCGATGGCGGCGAGGAGGGGAACCCTGGCGTCGTTCGGAGCTACGGCCACGAGGGCCTCGGCGGCCCGGTCGCCTCCCTCGGTGGGGACCGAGGCGAGGCGTCCGAGGGCGGCCGCCGCCCGGGGGCCGATTGCGACGAGGGCCTCGACCGCTGCGCCCTGGACCTCTCCATCGCGGTCCGCCGCGGCCTCGGCGAGGGCCTCGACGGCGGCCGGATGGTCGGTGTGGGACGAGAGCACGCGGATCGCGCGGCGGCGGCCCGTCGGCGTCAAGGTCGGCCAGACTTCGATCACCGCGTCCCGGGCAGGCGCTCCCGCCCGAGACAGGACCTCGGCGGCCCGAGCGCCCCGGGGGCCATCTGCGACGAGCTCTTCGACGAGGAGCGCGAGGCCGTCTCCGAAGTCGAGGTCCCCATAGACCGCGACCCCGGCGAGGCCGACAGCCCCCGTCTCGGCGGCGTCGTCGAGGACGACCGACAGGCAGCGCCACGCGAGCGACTCCGGCGGCACGACCCAGACGATGGCTCCGGCGGCGGCCGTCGACGGAATGGTGACGCGCAGTCTCGGGCCCGCGTCCCCGACCAGCCACAGGTGAGAAGGCCGCACGATTGGCGCCGCGGCGAGGGTGATCGCGATGGCGCGCACGTCGCCTCGGCCTTCGAGGCGGGCCGTGGCGAACTCCCAACGCCCGGCGCCGCCGTGGCCTTCGGCCCAGTGCGTGGCCGGGTCGTCGTCGCCGAGGCCCGAGGGAGGGGAGACGAGGCTCGGGTCTTCAGGACTACCGACGCTGCTCGAGGCCTGGGAGAAGGAAACGCCCCCGAGAAGTGGCGGCCCTTCGGGGCCCGGGGTGGTGGATGCGGCCTCGATCGCCACCTCGTGGCTATCGGCGGGCAGGCGCCGGAGTTCTACCGGGCGCAACGCTCCGGTTCCCGGGTCGACGGCCCGGGGACTGAGAAGGGTTCGGTCCTGGCCGCATACCCGGATGGATTCGAGCTCGACGCCGACGATGATGTCGGCAGCCCCGTCTCCGGTGCGGTCCTCCACCTCGATGACATCTCGGCGTCGTTCCCCGGGGTCTCCGCGAAGATCGGCGTGCCCGGTGAAGAGGAGCTCCGGGCGGCCTCCCCGGGCGCCAATGAGGACAAAGGCCTCTCGTCCCGCTTCATTGCGGGCGCGGACGATGCTCACGGCGCGGCCACCGGCGAGGCGGTGGGTCTCGACGCTGGCGTCGATCGCAGCCGGGATCGGTAGGGTCGCCTCGACTCTTCGGGAGCCGAGGCGGGCTTCGACGATGGCGCCCTCATCGGTGGCGCGAATGCGAATGTTCGAAGGTCGGGCGGGTCTGCCCACCTGTCCGGTGGTTCGGAGGGGCAGCGCGTCGGCGAGGGCGACCGGCGCGGCCAAGAGCGGCAGAAAGGGCAGTGCGAGAGCCAAGAGGGTCCGCAAAGCAGGGGAAAGCACGAGAGCCGCGCGCGCGATGATGGAGGACACGGCGCACCGTCGCTGACCCCGGGGCCCCTGTCTACGGGTTCGCGCAGGGCGTAGCCTCTTCGATCGCCTTGCCATCCGCGGCACCGCGCCTACTTCGGCCCGCGAGAACGTCTTTGGGCCGTCGGGCGCATTCAAATCCGAGTTTTTGCCAGGGAGGTGGAAACGTGAGAGATGGCCGCCGACCCTATTTTGAACCCCGCGATGCGGGCGGCCCGTCAAGGAGACGGTCGCCGCAACGGATGGGGACCGCGACACGAATGTCAGGCATGGGTCAAAACTGCACGCCAACCTCCGAACCGTCCGAAGGGTCGCCCAACGGCCCCCAAGTGGCGCCTGCACCAGCCAGCCAGTTGGTTGATCTAGCCACCCCTCTAGCCACCTTTCATCACCTCCGCCGCAGTGCCCCTCGCCATGTCTTGGGCTTCGCCGGAGACGTCTCTGAGGCCCCCGGGGCACGTCCCCGGGGCGGCCGACGACACCCTGGGCTGTCGCGAAACCGACCCCGATCGCCCGTCAGAACTGCCTGCTCAACAAACCCCCAACAATCCCTACGTCCCCGTGATCTCGGGTAATTGCCGCCCCGCTATCGTCTTTCTCGCCCATAGCACCACCCCGCCCCTGTTCAACCCTTAACGTGGACACATATTAATCGTCATGCCTTCGCCCAAATCCGTAAGCAGCGCCGCCACCAAGCGCGCCAAGAGCCCTCGCAAGGCAGCCTCGAAGACCTCGAGTAGGGGTACTTCGCGCGGCACAGTACGTGCTTCTACGTCTCGCACCACGGCACGGAACAACAGCCCCCGAGTGGGGAACAAAAACAAACGTTCTGCCGTAATCGATGAGTCAAGTAGCGACCCCAAGGCGAAGACGAGCAACCGGAGGCGCGGATCGATGGCAAAGCGTGGAGCAACGGCAGTGAAGACCGAACTAAGCAAGGTACCGACGACGGCGGCCAAGGCGGCGACCCCGGTCAAGCGGGCGAGTCATGGTGGCGGCGGTGATTCGACCCTGTCCCGGTATTTCCGGGAGATGGCGACGCACAGCGTCCTGACTCCCCAGGAAGAGGTTCAGGCGGCTAAAGAGGTCGAGCGCCTCGAGATCGCCTACTGGGAGACGGTGCTCTCCTATCCCCCCGTTTACGAGACGGTCGCGTGTGTGCTCGACGAGCATCTCGCGGACATCGAAGAGCCCATCACCGAGCTCGTCACCCTTCGAAAGATGGCGAAGCAGGCCAAGAAGGCCAAGCTCACCAAGCGGGGCCAGACCAAGTGGGACAAAAACGTCGCCGCTGCTTCCATCCGGTTGCGCGCCGTCGACAGTGACCGTCTCTACGTCCAGGACTCGGACCGCGCCGTCCAGCGCATCGCGGGTCGCTACGCCGAAGAGTGCGACATCATCGGCTCCGAGGTTCGGGTCACCCCGGCCTTCCGCGGGTACCTGACGCGTGTGCGCCGGGCCAATCATGCCCAGAAGGGCTCCAAGAATCGTTTCGTCGCGGCCAACCTACGCCTCGTCGTCTCGATTGCCCGTCGCTACAACCGCGGCCGTCTGCCCCTCATCGACCTGATTCAGGAGGGCAACATCGGCCTCATGAAGGCCGTCGAGCGCTTCGACCACAACCGCGGCTACCGCTTCAGCACCTACGCCTCCTGGTGGATTCGCCACGCCATCAGCCGGGCCCTCGCGGACAAGGGGCGCGCCGTGCGCATCCCGGTCCACATGCTCGACACCTACAACCGAGTCGCCCGGGCCACCCAGGCCATCGCGACGCGGACCGGCCGCCAGCCCAGCTCCGAGGAGCTCGAGCAGGAGACCGGCATCGCCGCCGAGAAGCTCGAGAAGATCAAGGGCTACTGGGCCGAGACCCCGTTCTCCCTCGACCGCCCGGTCAACGACGAGGACGGACGTAAGTTCATCGACTTCCTCGAAGAGGAGAACACCCTCAGCCCCTTCGAGACCCTCGCCAACCAGCGTTGGTGCGAAGAGGTCCAGCGCCTCCTCGAGACCCTCACCCCGATGGAGGCCCGCATCCTGCGCTGGCGCTTCGGTCTGGACGACGAGGACGAGCTCACCCTCAAGGAGATTGGCGACAAGTACAACCTCTCCCGCGAGCGCATCCGCCAGCTCCAAGAGCAGGCCCTCGGCAAGATTCGCAGGCAGATCAAAGAGTAGACAAGAAGGCGACGGGTCTCCGTTTCGCCAAAGAGAAGGCCAACCTCTCACCGGGTTGGCCTTTTTCATATTGGGGGACGGTATAAACTTTCGAACTTTCGTCGGACGAAAGTTCGAAAGTTTATACCGTCCCCCTTCAGTCGTGGAGGTGCTCGGCGAGGGCTCGGGCGACGTTGTCGGCGAGACGCCGGGCTGCTCCTTGGCGACCGCGCACGCCGTTCATCAACATGCTGAATGCGTAGGCCTGGCCTGGTTCGGGGCCGAGGACGTAGCCCGCGAGGGCGATGACGTCGTTCAGGGTGCCGGTTTTGGCCCGGACGATGCGCG
>JAFDCW010000217.1 GCA_019312705.1 Deltaproteobacteria bacterium | reverse complement strand
CTCCGGCGGCCAAGACACGGTCGCGGTGATCGTCGCTCTCCGGGACGGCGCGCCGGACCGGAAGCGCTATCGGTCCTTCGTCGTGCGCAGCGTGCGCGGCGGAGACGACTACGGCGCCATGCACGAGGTCCTGGGCCGCCGCTTCGACCGGGGGCGGAAGGGGCAGGCGGGTTGGGAACTCCCAGATCTGATGGTCGTCGATGGCGGCAAGGGGCAGCTCAACATCGCGCTCTCGGCCCTCCGCGATCTTGGCATCGACGACCAGCCCGTCGTCGGCCTCGCGAAGGAAAAAGAGACGGCGCTCGGTGAAAAGTTGGTGGATCGGGTCTACGTCCCGGGGGCCAAGAACGCGATCGCTCTGCGAGAGTCGAGCGCCCTTCGCATCCTCGCCCTCGCCCGCGACGAGGCGCACCGAGCGAGCAATGCGCTGCGCTCCAAGCGGGGCAAGAAGCGCATGTTCAAGAGCGAACTCGACGACGTCCCGGGGGTAGGGCCCCGGACCCGCGAAAAGCTACTCGCGGCCCTCGGATCCCTCGAAGCGGTTCGCACGGCTACCGAGGAGCAGCTGATTCTCGCGGGGGCGAACCGAAAGAGCGCCCGGGCCATCCGCAAAGCCCTGGGGCGTCCGAATCAGTCGCCTCTGGGTCCGCCGTCTGGGGAGCCCATCGCCGATGGCGACGCCGTGCTCGCCGAGGACCAGGCGATAGAAAACGCCTTCAGTACCTAGTGCGCGATCCCTGGTCACGGAAGGTTTCTCGCTCGTCCCACGGCTCCCCCTCCCGTGACCAGGCATCACACACTAGCCCTCATTCGGGTGATTCGATGCCCTTCGACGTCGCCCAGAACTGCACGGGCACGTCGCCTGGAGTGTCGGGTACCTCGGCGAGGCGCTGGAAGTCGAAGATCAGCGCGACCGATCTCGCGTCGGGGAGGCGCTCGAGGAAGCGGTCGTAGAAGCCCTTCCCGAAGCCGATGCGATGACCGCGTAGGTCGATCGCCAGCGCCGGAGTGAGTACGAGGTCGATACGCTCGTCGGCAATCGAGGGGGCCGTCGTCAGCGGTTGAAGATAGCCCATGCCCGACTCCTCGAGCTCATCACCCTCGTCCCAGCGGTAGAAGAGCATCGTCTCTGTGCTCCAGTCGATTCGCGGCAGGGCGATGATCTTGCCTGCCGCGCGGGCGGCATCGAGGATCGGCTCCGGGTTCACTTCGCCGCGCATCGCGATGTACGCGGTCAGTACCTCGGCGCGGCCGTAGGCCTCGTGGTTGATGACGTGATTGGCTATGGCGAGGCTGCGTTGCTCCCGCGCTTCCGCGGGGAGGGCGCGGCGCACGGCTCCAATGCGCGCACGCAGCTGGCGCTTCGCGTCGTGTCGCAATCGCAGGAGTTGCTCGGGGGAAGGCTCCGGCCGCCGCCGGCGACCAGTCACGCCCCGCCGTTGCCCGCGTCGATTGCCGAAAGGCGCTGGTCGATACGCGAGATCGTCTTCGTCACCGCGCTGCGGGTGAGGACCTCGACCCGCTCCCGGCGCCCTTCGGCGGTCCGGAGGTCGTCGGCGAGGCCAAGGGCAACGACGGCTAGCATCTGTGCTGGAGTCGCGGCCCGGGCGGCCTTGGGCCCCAGATCCTCGATCCGCTTGTTTACGAGGTCTGCCAAGTCCTGGAGATGGGCCTCGTCCGCGTCGGAGGTCATCCGGTACTTGGCGCCAGCAATTTCGAGGGTAACGGTCTGCTTCACGACGCCGGCACCCTACCACAGCGGGTCCCGCCGAACAGGGGCGCGGACGGAACACCACATCCTGCGTTTCCCCGGTCTCCGTGTGATACGCTTCGGCACCGCAATTTCGGGGGTCCCATCGGCCTTCGGGGAATCGAACGAACGAGTTCATGATCAAGGTCGAGTGCCCGTCCTGTTCCGCCCCTTACGACCTCGATGAGCGTCGTTTGCCGGCGTCCGGTGTGAAGATGCGCTGCCCGAAGTGCGCGTCCCGGTGCCAACCGCCGGCCCCCCGGCGTCGCCCCCGGCCAAACCGACGGCATCGCCTCCATTTAGCGGTCTCAAGCCTCCCGGCGGTAGTCCCGACCCGCGGGACCAAAAGACGCCTCCCCGCGGATATGCGGCGCCGTCGCCCGACGATGCGGCGCTGCCCGCCCCGAAGGGACGTCGTGCGCAGGCCCCGCGGCGCCCCGTGGCGCAGAAGCACCCGACCGAACCTCGCGCGCCGGCGGTCCGACCGTCGGACAAGAAGATCCCGCCGGCGCCGTTTCCCGGTGTCGATCTGCCGGCACCGGTCGCGAAGAGGGCGGCCGCCCCCGCGTTCTCCGGACCCGGCGGCGGTGCGGATTTGCCGGCGCCGAAGAAGGCCCCGTTGGCTCCGCCCTTTCCGGGTGGGGGCGCGCCCCAGACGACCCCGGTCTCGGGTTTCGACGAGCTCGACCTCCCCGCTCCGAAGGGGGCTGTGGATTTGCCCGCTCCCAAGGCGGCCCCGACGCCGGGATTTCCCGGGGCGAGGGGCGGGGTCAAGCCGCCCGCTGCGGGTTTGCCCGCTCCCAAGGCACCTCTCGCACCGCCGTTCCCGGGAGCGCGGGCAGGGGCCGAGGCGCCTGCTGCCGGCTTGCCCGCTCCCAAGGCGCCGAGCCCCGCGCTCAATGACGAGCTGTCGTTCGCCGATTTGGATCTGCCCGCGCCGAAGGCGCCGAGCCCGGCGGTCGATGACGAGATGTCGTTTGCCGGGTTGGACTTGCCGGCGCCGAAGGGCGCTGGGGCCGACCTGCCCGCGCCGAAGGCGCCGAGCCCGTCCTTGGACGACGAAATGTCGTTTGCCGGTTTGGACCTGCCCGCACCGAAGGGTGCTGGCGCGGACTTGCCGGCACCGAAGGGCGCCGGCGTGGACCTGCCCGCGCCGAAGGGCGCTGGCGCGGACTTGCCGGCTCCGAAGGGCGCTGGTGCGGACCTGCCGGTTCCGAAGGGCGCTGGTGCGGGCCTGCCGGTTCCGAAGGGCGCTGGCGCGGACCTGCCGGTTCCAAAGGGAGCCGGAGGCATGGGGTTCGGGGACCTCGACTTCCCGACACCGAACGCTGGCGTGGGTGCCGCAATCCTCGGTGGCGATCTGCTAGGCGACCTCGACCTTCCGCCACCCAGGAGCGCGGGCGGCGCAGGCGCCGGCGAGCTTTTTGGTGACCTGGACCTGCCCACGCCGAAGGGTGCCGCGGCCGGTCTGCCGGTGGCCAAGGGGACCTCCGACCTGCCCGTCCCCCGCGACGAAGGAGATCTCTTCGGCGGCGGAGGAGCTGGGGGGGCCGGCTTCGGAGAGCTCGATCTTCCCGGTATCGACGACGGCTTCGACGACATCGATCTACTGGGCAGCGTGCCCGCCCCGGATCTTGGTGGCCCCGGGGCCGACGCTGGCGGTGGCCTCAGCGGCCGTGGCGGCACCGAGCTCGACCTTCCTCTGCCCGGGGATGAATCGGGCGGCATGGATACCAGCGATGGTCGCGCCGGCGCTGGTGGCGTTGGCTTCGGTGAGATCGATCTCGGCGAAGAGGGCGGCGACGGAATGGAATTCGCGGACCTGCCCCAGGAGCGGGACGGGTCCATGCCGGGGCGGGTCTCACAGGCGACCATCGACGTCGTCAAAGACGAGCGGACCCTCGATCGAGAAGCCCGACAGCGCGACGCCGCCGCGGCGGGCGATGGCAAGGCCTCGCGTTCGAAGCTGCCGTTCTTGGCCCTGGGCCTCGTCGTCTTGATCGCCGGTCTCGGGGTCGGTGGCGGCTTCATGCCGGGGATCGGGTATTTCGGGATCTACCTCGCCGAGGGACTTCTCCCCGAGGCGGGGGATGCGGGGGCCGTCCAGGCGGCAGTTACCAGTGCTGAAGAAGTAGCGTCCTCGGATACCTACGAGGGCGTCCGAGCGTCCCTCCGGACCCTCGCCGATGCGCGCACGGGCATGGGCCTGAACCGCCCGCTTCTCGCCCGCAGCCTGGTCCACGAGAGCCTCTTCCTGACTCGCTTCGGTGACGACCCCGCGAGCGTCGGACGGGCGGACAACATCAGGCGGCGGCTCGAGGAGCGCGGCCACGAAGGCCCCGACATGCTGCTCGCCACCGCCGCGACGGCCCTGGCGACCGGCGCCGCCGGAGCGAGCCAGGCGCGGGGCTTCGCCGATCAGGCGCGAGGTGCCCTCCCGGACGATCCCTACGTCGACCTCGTCGCCGCCGAAGCGGCGCTCCTCCAGGGTGACCCGGAAGCCGCCCGGGAGCTCTTCGCGGCGGCGCTCACCAAGGGCGGCGGGGCCCGGGCCCAGTGGGGCCTTGCTCGCGCTCTGCTCGCCCTCGGCTCCGATGAAGCTTCCGAGGCCGTCGACGCGACTCTCGACGCGAGCCGCCGCCACGCCGAGGCCCGGGTCGCCAAGGCGACCCTGCTCTTCGCAGCGGAAAACGCCACTGCCGCAAGGACGTTGGCGCAGGAAGCGGCGGGGGTCCTCGATGTGGGCGATGCGCGCCTGCGCACGACGCCCCTGACCCGATCGGCCGCCTTTACGCTGATCGGGCAAATCGCCGAACGTGAAGGCAATCGTCGGGACGCCCGCGAGGCCTACGAAGCGGCTCTCGAGGCCAATGCTTTTGGGGTTCAGGCGCTTGTCGGAGCGGGCCGCGCCCACCTCGTCGACGAGCGGTGGCGTGACGCGCTCACCAACTTCGAGGCCGCCATCGACACGGTGACCAACAGCGGCGAGGCGCCCGGGGAAGAGGTTCCCGAGGGCCACTTGCCGCTGGTCGCCGAAGCCCGCCTCGGCGCTGCGCGAGCCATGCTCCGCCTCGATCGCGAGCTCGACGCGAAGCGCACACTCGAACAGCTGGTCGCGGCCTATCCCGAGAGTGGTGCGATCTCGCTCTGGCTCGGCCGGGTCGCCGAGGCCCTCGACGACAGCGCGGGGGCCGAGGCCCGCTACCGTGAGGCGATCGTCCTGTCTCCCGATACCTTCGAGCCTTACCTCGCCCTGGCCCAACTCTTCTTCGATAGCGACCGACATGAGGCGGCTGGAGAGGTGTTGACCCAGGCCGGGGAACGCGTCGACGAGTCGGTGGTGATGAGACGACTGCTCGGCGAGTCAGAGCTCGGCCGGCGACGCTACGGGGACGCCGTGCGGGAGTTCGAGCGCGCCCTCGAGCTCGACGCGACGGATATCGCGGCCCGCTATGGCCTCGGCGTCGCGCACCGGCGTAGCGGCGACCTCGAGGCCGCCAATGTGGCCTTCGCGCAGGTCTCCGAGGTCGACCCGACCTGGCCAGGCTTGGCCCTCGAGCGCGGTCTCGTCTTCGAGGCCCGAGGCGAGTCCGACGAGGCGGTTCGGGCCTACACCCTTGCACTCGAAGGCCGCCCCGACGACCCGGACCTGCTGCTGCGCCTGGGTGCGGCCTACGTGACCGACGGCCGGGTCGACGAAGCGGAAGAGACCCTGCGCCGTGTCCAGGAGTCGCGTCCGAACTCGGCCGAGGTCGAGCATTTCATGGGTCGTGTCGAGCTCGAGCGCGGCAACCTTCCGGTCGCCGTGAACCACTTCAGCCGCAGCATCGCCCTCGACGCGACGCGCGGCGAGTTTCATCTCTACGTCGCGTGGGCGGCCCTCGAGATGGGCAACCTCGGTCGAGCCCTCGATGAGGTCAACGCCGCCATCGAGCTCGATCCGAGCCTGGGTGACGCCTTCTGGATCCGCGGACGGGTTCGGCTTCGCGGGGGCGCGGTACGTGATGCCCTCGCCGATCTACGCCATGCCCTCGAGCTCAAGCCCAGCCGCTACGAGGCCTACGCGTCGATGGCGGAGAGCTACGACGGTTTACGCCGAATCCCGGAGGCCATCGAGGCCTACAAGCGAGCCCTCGAGCGTGACAACAGCAAGGGGCAGTGGTGGTATCGCCTCGGCCGACTCCAGCTCGATGCCGGGCGGCGCGGCGAGGCGGTGCCTTCTCTCGAGCGGGCCACCCTCATCGGCGGCGCTCTCGCGGACCCGCCCGTCTGGTTGTCCGACGCTCACCGACTGCTCGGTGACATCCTCCGGACGTCGAATCGCACCGAGGCGATCGCCCACTATAGGCACTACCTCGAAGTGGCTCCTGACAACGCCATCGACCGCAACCACGTCCGCGACGTGCTGATGGATATGGGCGAGTCTCCCTGAGGACGGGCCCGTGGTCAGGGGCCCACGGAGCTATCTCTCCGGTGCCAGGAATCACCAGTAGTTTCGACGACTCCCGCCGCGGCACGGCGTGTGAAACCACCCTCACCATGGCACTGCTCAGTCTCATCCCCCTCGGCCTCACCGGCTGGATCTTCTGGGCCACGGTCTGCCGCACGGGCGGCCCGTGCTCATGAGATAGCGTCGAGAACCCGCCGACCGTGGCGTCGGGCGTCGCGCCGAATTAGGTCCGCGTCCAACTCCGTGAGCTCGCCTCGCTTGACGACGACCCTTCCGTCGATGAGCACGTGGCGCACGTCGCTGGCGGTCGCGGAATAAACTAGGCGAGCGACGATGTCGCCGCCTGGTTCGGCGTGCAGTCCTTCGAGATCCACGACGGCGAGATCCGCGCGCTTGCCGACTTCGACGGACCCGATGCGGTCTTCGAGGCCGAGGACACGAGCGCCGTCGATGGTTGCGAGAGCGAAGGCTTCTTCGGCGGGGAGGGCGGCCGCATCTCCCTCCCGCACCTTGGCGAGGATCGCTGCCTGGCGAAGCTCAGTCCAAAGGTCCATTCGGTTGTTGCACGGTGCGCCGTCGGACCCGAGGCCGACCACTATGCCTGCCTCACGCATCTTCGTCACCCGAGCGATGCCGCTCGAGAGCTTCAGGTTCGCGCTCGGACAGTGCACGAAACGGGTGCCGCTCCGCCCAGCGCGGCGCATCTGGGCAGCCGTGAGTTGGACCCCGTGGGCCAGAACCGTCCGCGGCCCAGCGATGCCCCAGTCGGCGAGGGCGTCGACGTCGTCGCGGCCGAGGGCGGCGCGAACCGCGGCGCGCTCATCGGGGTGCTCGGCGGCGTGGGAGTGCACGATGGCGTCTCGATCGCTGGCGATTTCTCCGACGCTCCGGAGCAGCTTTTCGCTGCACGAGAGGATGAAGCGCGGCGCAAACGCGTAGCCCAGGCGGCCTTCTTCTGCGCCGTGCCACCTATCGTACAAACGCTCGCTCTCCCGGAGGCTCGCCCGGGTGGATTCCCGAAGACCCTTCGGCACCCCGGTGCCGCGGTCCATCATCGCTTTGCCCGAGAGACCGCGGATGCCGGCGTCCCTCATCGCCCGGAACACCGCGTCCTGGTGATGGACGGTGCCCATGTCGAGGATGGTCGTCGTACCAGCGCGGATCATCTCGGCGAGGCCGAGCAGGGCGCTCGCCCGCATGGACTTGTCGTCGTGGGCCGCTTCGAGGGGCCAGATGCGCTGCTTCAGCCATTCGAGCAGCGGCAGGTCGTCGGCCATGCCGCGAAAGAGCGCCTGGCAGAGATGCACGTGCGCCTGCACGAGGCCCGGGATCACTGCGGCGCCGCGCGCGTCGAGGACGTGAACTGGCCTCGCGAGGGCAGCGCGCTTGCCAATGGCTGCGATCTCTCCGTTGCGGATCAGCACATCGGCTCGGCGTACCGAACGCGCGGCGTCCATCGCGACCACCGTTCCACCGCGGAGTAGCAGGTCCACCGTCAGCCGCCGTCCCCGTCGAGGTGCCCTGGTCCAAAGGCGTGGGGCAAGAGCTCGGTCACCGAGGTCATGATCTCGTCGCCGCCGTTCGTGAAGCAGAGCACGGGGAAGCTCGGGGGAAACTCGGCGATCACTTGCCGGCAGGCGCCGCAGCAGGTCGCCGCCTTCTTCGCGGGGGTTACCACCGCGAGGGCGGTGAACCGTCGGGTCCCGGCCGCGACGGCGGCCGCGACGGCGCTGCGCTCGGCGCAAATACTTAGGCCGTAGCTGGCGTTTTCTACGTTTGCCCCAACGTAGACGACGCCATCGTCGCCGAGCAGCGAGGCGCCGACGAAGAACCCACTGTAGGGCGCGTGGGCACGGCTCTGAACCTCGACCGCTTTGGCTCGGAGGTCATCCCAGTCGATGGTGCCCCGGTCGTCCCGGGCGTCTTGGTCTTCTTGGCCGCCCTCGCTCACGCGTCGCCCAGCTTGACCAGGACCCCGGACAAGAGCCCGACGAATCGGTCTCGCACGCGCTCGGCGGTCTCCTTGACCTCGTCGTGGCTGAGTTCGGTCTTGCTAATGCCCGCTGCGAGATTGGTGATGCAACTGACGCCGAGGATACGAGCTCCCATGTGACGGGCGGCGATGACCTCGAGGACCGTGCTCATGCCAACGGCGTTTGCGCCGAGGGTCTGCAGCATACGGATCTCCGCCGGGGTCTCGTAGGTCGGGCCGAGGAGGCCGGCGTAAACCCCGCGTTGAAGGGTGTACCCATCGGCCGCGGCGACCTCGTCGGCGAGGGCCCCGAGGTCCCGGTCGTAGGCTCTGGTCATGTCGGGGAAACGAGCCCCGAGGCTGTCGTCGTTTTCTCCGCGTAGGCAGTTGTCGCCCGTGAAGTTCAGATGGTCCTCGATGAGCATCAGGTCCCCCGGTGAGAACGCGGGGTCGATGCCTCCGGCGGCGTTGGTGATGAAGAGCGTCTCTGCCCCGAGCGTCAGCATCAACCGCGTGCCGAAGACGATCTCTTGAGCGCTGTGACCTTCATAGAGGTGCGCGCGTCCCTGCATCGCGACAACCGGCACGCCCTGCTTGGTCCCGAGGACGAGGTTGCCGGCGTGTCCTTTGACCTCTGATGAGGGAATTCCCGGGATCTCTTCGTAGGGAATTCGCACCGCGTCGTCGATCTCGTCGGCCCAGGCGCCGAGGCCCGAACCGAGCACCAGGGCGACTCGGGGGACCCGTCCACTGAAGGCTCGAACGACCTTTGCGGCCCCCTCGAGGGACGCTCGGAGTTCCGTCGTGCTTTCGCTCATGAGGGGGATGAAAGAATTCACCGATCCGCAAGTCAAGAACCCTGGTCTTCGTGGGGCGCCGAAGTGATTCGAAGGCCGGGGGCATCGCTCGGTGCGTGGTGCTACATTTGGAGG
>JAFDCW010000959.1 GCA_019312705.1 Deltaproteobacteria bacterium | reverse complement strand
CAGGCCTACGCTCTTGGCGAGGAAGAGAAAAAACACCAGATGAGCGAGGTTCGGCGACGCCGGGCCTCTAGAGCGCGATGACGCGGTTCATCGGCTGCTTTCGTTCACCTCGAGGATGGCGCTGAGACGCTCGATGTCGACGTTGCCCCCGGTCAGGATGATCCCGATGCGCGCGTTCCGTGCGCCCCTGGAGAGGCGTCCGGCGAGGGCCGCGGCGACCGGGACCGCCGAGCTCGGCTCGATGAGCAGCTTCATGCGCTCGAGGACCAGGCGCAGGGCCCCGGCGGTCTCGGCTTCCGAGACGGTGACCACCTCGACGTCGTGGGCCCTCATGATGGCGAAGTTGCGTCGTCCGAGGGAGGTGCGGAGGCCGTCGGAGATCGTCTGGGGATCGACCGAGGGCACGATGCGTCCGGCCTTCATCGAACGGAAGGCGTCGTCGGCAGCCTCCGGCTCCGCTGCGACGACGCGGGCTTCGGGAAGCAGGGCCTTCACCGTGATCGCGGTCCCCGAGATGAGGCCCCCGCCGCCGACCGGCGCACACACCACGTCGAGGCCGTCGACCTGGCCGAGGAGCTCGAGGGCTGCGGTGCCCTGGCCGGCGATCACCCGGTCGTCATCGTAGGGATGCACGACCGCGGATCCGGTTTCGGCGACGCCCCCTCTGAGGGTCGACTCTCGGGAGGCGAGGGTCGGCTCACAGAAGGTGATGGCGCCGCCGTATTCGCGCACCGCGGCGACCTTCACCGCCGGCGCGTTTTCGGGCATGACGATGTGGGCCGTGACGCCGCGGATCTGCGCCGCGAGGGCGACGGCCTGGGCGTGGTTGCCCGAGGAGTGGGTCGCCACGCCGGGCCGGGCTTCGTCGTCGCCGAGGGAGAGCACCGCATTGCACGCTCCACGGAACTTGAACGCCCCCACCCGCTGGAAGTTTTCGCACTTGAAGAAGAGCTCGGCGCCGGCCAGCTCGGAGAGCGCTCGGCTGGTGAAGACCGGCGTCTCATGGGCATGGGGCGCGATGCGTCGGGCGGCGGCGGCGACGTCTTCGAGGTCGATCATCGCCCCTACACTAGCGGCTCTCTCACCGGAAGGTGATGGTGAAAGACCGCGTGTCGAGGAGGGTGTCCGCTCCATCGTAGCGGCGGAGGGTGATCTCCCGGGTTCCGAGGGGGTCCATACGGTGGAGGACCGCGAGGCGGGCCGAGCGCGACGTGTCGCTGACCAGGTCCGTCACCGGGAAGCCGTCGACCAGGATCAGAATGGCAGCGGTGTCGGCGCTCGGGCCGTCGAGGCCAAACTCCCAGGTCCCGGGCCCGAGGGGGCGCACCGCCAAGGCGTTGCTCTCTTGGGCTTCGAACCATCCGACCAGGTCCCCGATGAGGTTGCCTTCGACGTCGACCGCTCGGGCTGTGACTTCGTGAATCGAATCGTCGAAGCACCCGGCGATGGCGACCGCGAAGTCGACCCCGTCGGCCTTGGCCGCCGTGCCCACGGCGACGCCGTCGATGCTGTAGAGGACCCGTTCGACCTCGTCCGTCGCGAGGGTGGTGAAGGTGTAGACGCCGTCCCGGTCGGCGCTCCACTCGAGACCCAGGGTCGGCTCGGTCGGGTCGGGCATGGGATCGGGGTCGGGCATCGGGTCCGGGTCCGGCGGCGTGCACGTGGCGCCCATGGCAAAACCCTCGGCCGGGGAGAGGGCGAGGCGTGACTCCGTTTGCGGGCCGTAGAGCCCGTCGTCGTCGATCAGGTCTTCGGGGTGGTTGCGGTTCCACAGGCGCTGGTACGCGAGGACCGAAAGCCCCCGAAGATCCGTCGCGCCGGCCCCGCGGTAGTCGAAGTGCACGGCGTCCCCGGCGCCGAACCATTCGAAGCTCTCGGCTTCGAGGCGGCCCTGCCAGGTGGCGTAGTCGGAGACGTCGATGGCCACGCCGGATTCGTGGTTGCTGGTCCCCGGGGTGGCGGCGAGGGAGATGCCGCATCGTCCGGCCTGGTACCAGCGGTAGAGCAGGTACTGCTGGGGCAGGGTGCGCAGCCCCGAGTTGAGGCGCAGGGTGCCGCCGCCCGCGGCCACCCGGATGAGGGCCTCGGCGGCGGGGCGCTGGAGCCAAGGGAAGACCGCGCTGCCGAGGGCGAGGCCCGGGTCTCCATCGATGCGCGCCATCTGCCCCGGCATCAGGCACTCGAGCTCGTCGATGAGCTGTTCGCTGAGGCCGGAGACGACGGTCGTCGTGCACCCCGACGCGACGAGGCTGTCGATGGTGAGGGCTTGCCGGGCGGCGCCCAC
>JAFDCW010000958.1 GCA_019312705.1 Deltaproteobacteria bacterium | reverse complement strand
AGGGGGGAGGTGACATCTCGAACGCGCTCCGTGGCGACTCCTTCGATGAGACGGTGATGGGGCTCATGTTTGCCCGCCAGGACGACCACGTTCGGGAGCTCCAGAAGGAGTTCACCGGCGCCCTGGCACGCATTCACGAGGCCCTCGAACCGAGACAACGGGAAATCCTTGCAGATCTCCTGGAGTCCCCCCGCCGGATGGCCTGGGGCGGTCCGTACCGCGGTTTTGTCTAAACGAGGACGCTGAAGAGAACAGGGAGAAAGAACGATGAAACGTAAGATTCTGATCGCATTCCTCGCCGCAGGCACGGTCCTCGGCTTCGGCACGGGCTTGCATAGCCTTCACCACCACCGCCATTCGCACGATCGCATGGCCCAGCGCCTAAGCCGTGTTTGCGTCGACTCCGCCCTCGCGGCCCGGGACGGCGAAGCCGAGCCGCTCGCCGACACAGCCCCAGCGGACCGGCGTGGGCACTTCGGGCACTTCGCAAGAGTCGAGCGGGAGGTACGGTACCGCTGCGCCGCCGAAGGCCAGCGGCACCGACGTTGATGGGTGGCGTATGATTGGCGGCCGCAGGCAAAGATGATTCGTGTCCTCCTCATCGATGATGACCTTCGGCTCTTCGAGCTCTTGGGCAGCTACCTGACCGACAATGGGGTCAGCCTCGCCCACGCAGCCGATGGGCTCGCGGGGCTCGAGGCGCTGCGCTCGGGCGCCTTCGACGGGGTGCTCCTCGACGTGATGATGCCCGGCATCGACGGTCTCGAAACGCTGCGCCGTATTCGCGAAAAGACATCGCTGCCGGTGATCATGCTCACCGCCCGGGGAGACGAGGCGGACCGAGTGGTCGGCCTCGAACTCGGTGCGGACGACTACGTCGAGAAACCCTTCAGCCCCCGGGAACTGCTCGCACGCATTCGCGCAGTGCTGAGACGAGGTCGTCGTTTCATCGCGAAGAGTTCGTGTCGAGGGCACCGACGTTGAGCTCACCGGCATCGAGTTCGACATCCTCGTTGCGCTCCTCCGCCGCGCGGGGCGCGTGGTGCCCCGCACCGCCTTGCTCTCTGAGGCCGGACGGGACGATGTCATCGTCGGCGAACGCACGGTCGACGTGCACATCTCGAAGCTGCGCAAAAAGCTCGGCGACGACCCACGGACCCCAAAGCGCATCCGCACGGTCCGCGGGGTCGGCTACGTTCTGGCCAAAGACGCACCAAACCCACCAGATACCCCAACTATTTTGTGATGCGCGGTCACCACCGACGTTGGCGTCACGGGCGCCACGGCCATCGCCGGCGCCACCCCCGCCGCGGTATCGCGGGGTACTTGCGCGGGCGCCTCCGGAGACGCCTCTTCGTTTGGTTCGGGGTGGTCATCGTGCTCAGCGGCGCGGTCGCCGTGACCGTAGCGTGGGCGACATCGACCGCCCCGGGGTGGCGCGAAGAGGTCGTGCGCCTGCGCGCCTTCACTGGGCAGCGCTTCGCCGAAACGTGGCAGGACCCGCCCCGGCGCGATGCCCTCGCCGAGGCCATCTCCGTCGAACTCGAGGCCAACGTCACCCTGGCAGACGCCTCCGGCCAGAGTATCGCCAACTTCGGTGGCCCCTGTGACGACCGACACTTCACGGCCGACGTCATCCGCGAGGGTGCCGTCCTCGGCGAGGTGAGCATCTGCCCCCGCCGGAATCACAAACCCCAGGGCTTCGCGTTCCTCTTTGCCCTCCTCGGCGCCGGAGCGGTGCTGTGGACCGCCGCGGGTTTCCTCGCCCGCCGCCTCACCCGCCCCCTCGACGAAATCGTGCACGTCGCCCGAGACATCGGTGACGGCAGGCTCGACAGCCGGATGGAGCTCGGGCGCCACCACACGGGAGAACTCGAAGAGCTCGCCGAGACCTTCAACGACATGGCAGCGCGCATCCAGAAGCAGCTCACCGATCAAAAAGAGCTGCTCGCGGCGGTGAGCCACGAGATCCGAACGCCCCTCGGCCACCTGCGCATCCTTCTCGACCTCGCCCGAGACAAAGACTTCGATCCCGAGATGGTCGACGAAATCGAAAAGGAGGTCCTCGAGGTCGACTCCCTCGTCGACCAGCTCCTGGCGAGCTCGCGCCTCGAGTTCGAGACCCTCGACATGCGGCCCCTCGACGCCGCGGATCTCGCCCGCCGCGCCCTCACCCGCCTGAGCCTCGACGACGGCGTCCTCGAAGTGACCGGCGACGACCTCGCGCTCAGAGGAGATCCGACGCTCCTCGGCCGCGCCCTCGCCAACCTCCTCGACAACGCGATGGACCACGGGGGCGGGGTGCGCCGCCTCGAGGTCGTGGCGACCGAAGGCCAGATCTCTTTCGCCGTCGAAGATGCGGGTCCCGGCATCGCCCCCGAAGAAAGAGACCGCATCTTCGACTCGTTCTACCGAGGCGACCGGAAAGCCGGAGCCAGCCACGGTTCTCTCGGCCTCGGCCTCTCCCTGGTCCAGCGCATCGCCATAGCTCACGGCGGACAGCCCTTCGCAGGCGACTCCAAAGACGGCGGGGCCCGAGTAGGCATCACCCTCCCCCGCGAAGACACCACCGCCTGAGCCGCCACCGGGCCCACCGACATTCTTGAACGCATGGGCGAGCCGTGTGAGCCTCCGTCCTCGAACCAGGAGGATCCCTCGATGAAGACTTTCTCGACCATGCTTGCTCTTGCCGACCTCACGTTGGCCCTCACCATGACCGCATGCGGCGGCGGCGGCGGCTCGGCCGACGAGGCCGGAGACGGCCACGCCTCGAGCGGCGGCGAAGTTCCCGCGGAATACCAGGGCGCGATTGCCGCAACCGACGTTGCGGCCGGCGCCGAGGTCTACGACCAGCTCTGCGCCAGCTGCCACCCCGACGGCGGTCCCGAGCTCGAGGGCATCGCCTGGTCTGCAGCCGCCATGCGTCAGCAGGTCCGCGAAGGCGAAGACTCGATGCCCGCCTTCGGCGCGGACCGCGTCAGTGCAGAAGAGCTCGAAAACGTGCTCGCTCACCTGCAGAGCATCGGCGCCGTCACCGAATAGGCGACCGCGCACCTCCGAGACACCAGCCAAGACGCCCGCCCCGCAACCTGCGTGGCGGGCGTTTTCAATTCACTCGTCTTCAGCTTCAGCGTCAGCCTCGTCCAAGTCCCCGGCCTCGAAGTCGATGTCCTCTCAGCGCTGGAGACGCAGGAACGCGGTCGCCATGCGAATGTCG
>JAFDCW010000216.1 GCA_019312705.1 Deltaproteobacteria bacterium | reverse complement strand
CCAGGAAGAAATCTCGCGCCTCGAGGCGCCGCCGGAGCGCAGAAGAGGCACAAGAGACGGGAGGACCCGGTGATTCGCCGGCCCCCGTCGACCTTCCTAGACCGAGGCGTCGCCGCGGCCGCGTTCGCGGTGGCGCTCTCGGTCACCTCGTTCGCCCTCTCGCCCGCGCCCGTCGCGACGGCGCAGATGTCCGAGCCCTCGTTCTGGCGCACCGTCCGCGAGCCCGACTACGCCCGAGCGATGCACCTGATGATGCAGGGCATGTACCTGTTTCGCGAATACGGTGTGGCCCAACGGGAGCGAGAGCGAGCCAATATCCCGGCCTCTACGCCCGGCCCACACGAGATCAACGCCATCCTCGAAGGCGCCATCCGCCGCTTCGCCCTCGCCCACCGCCTCGCCCCGACCGAGCCCCAGATCCTCTTCTTCTACGCGTTGGCGACGTCGCTCTGGGAAGAGCCGGGGCGCGGAGGCGTGACCCGGAGGGACGACGAAACCCTCGCGCTCTTTACCCAACTCCGAGCCCTCGATCCGGGCTTCGAGGCAATGGAAGTCGCGTTCAGCCTGGGCATCGTGCATACCCGAGGCCGCGACTTCGAGGCGGCTGCCCAAGAATACCACCGGGCGATCGCCCGGGCGCTGTCGCCCGACGCCGTGCACTGGGCAAACCTCGCCGAGGTGACGATGCTCGGCGGCGACGTCGAGGCGGCCGTCGGTTACTACGAGCGCGCCATCGAGATCGCCGGGGTCGATGGAACCGACACGGTCCTCGCCCTGTGGGGCCTCGCCGTAGCCCTCGACCGCCTCGGTGAACACCGCCGGGCCATCGAGATCACGGCAGAGGCTCTGTCGGAGGGCGGAGGCACCATGGACCCGCTCGGCGCCAACGGCGTCTTCTTCGAGCCTGCCTACGAGATCCACTGGTACGAAGGCCTCGGCCACGCGGCCCTCGCGTCGCAGGCCCAGAGCGCCGAGGAACGCTCCCGTGCCGAAGAGGCGTCGGTGGCCGCGTTTCGGCTCTTCCTGGCCCGGGGCGGTGAAGAATCGCCCTGGGCAGCCCTCGCTCGACGCCACGTCTCCGAAGCCGCGGCCCGCGGTGACGGATCACGAAGGGCAAGGCGGCGCCGCCGACCTGGCCGATAACTGGACCCACCCCCTCGACTCGGGCACAAGCAAGGCATGCGCCGCGCCCTCCGCGCCAGTCGTGCCGTAGCCTTCGTCGTCGCCCAGTTCATCTACTTGGCGTTCGAGGAGGCGGTGAAAGCTGGAGTCCAAAGCCAGCCCGCGGTGGAACCCCGGGTCATGCCGTCGGTGCACGAGCGGAAGACCCTCCCGGGGACGTTTACCGCGCCGCGCCTCGATTTCGACGTCGACGTCGACGTCACGGCCAGGGCCGCGGCGCCACGCGTTCGCATCATCGATTCTTCGGTCGGTTCTGCCGCTGCCGAGGCTCCGTCGCCAACGGCCTCGGCAGAGCTCCAAGAAGCGCTCCCGGCGGTGCTCCGGGACGACGCGCCGGAGCCTCTGGCGCCGGCGGAGGCCGTGGCGGAGGCCCCAAACGCACAGGATGCCCAAGAAGTCGTCGTGACCCTCCTCCGTACCCTCCGACAGGACGTCGGCTGTACGACCCGAACCGACCCGAGCCACGGCGCCTGTAAGGCCGCCACGAAGCTCTCGCCCTTCATCGACCGGGACACCGTCCTCGAGGCCCTCGAAGAGACGGTCACCCAGGCCCGACGCCCCCACTGCGTACGGACCTCGTCCATCCATACCCTCGGCCAGGCGAAGACGGGCCGCGCGAACCGTGCCGTCGCGCGCATGGTCGGGGTGGCCCGTGGCCGCCTCGCATGGACCGGTTCCCGGCTAGACCGCGAAGTTCTCGCGCTCCTGCTGCGCGCCCTCGACGCGTGAGCCGTCCGGCGCAATAATCCCGCGCCATGAGAGCCTGGGAGATCAGTGGGGCCTTTGGCCTCGACAACCTGAAACGGGTGACGCGCGTCGAAGCCGCCCCGGGCCGCGGCCAGGTTCGCCTGCGCATGCTCGCCTGCGCCCTCAACTACCGCGACCTCCTGATGGTCCGGGGCGAGTACAACCCCCGCCAGGCGCTCCCCCTCGTTCCCCTTTCGGACGGCGTCGGCGAGGTGGTGGAGGTCGGCCCCGACGTGACCCGGGTCGCCGTCGGCGACCGGGTGATGCCCCTCTTCGCCCAGAAGTGGCTCGCCGGCCTGCCCACCAAGGGCGACCTGCGCTCGACCCTCGGAGGCCCCCACGACGGCACCCTTCGGGAATCGATGGTGCTCTCGGAAGAGGCATTGGTCCGGGTCCCCGACTACCTGACCAACGCCGAGGCTGCGACGCTTCCGTGCGCCGCCCTGACCGCGTGGAGCGCCCTCGTCGAGCACAGCCCCGTGCGCCCCGGAGAGACCGTGCTCATCCAGGGCACCGGCGGCGTCAGCATCTTCGCCCTGCAGCTCGCCAAGCTCCTCGGCGCCCGAACCATCGTCACCTCGAGCAGCGAAGCCAAGCGTGAGCGCGCCCGGGCCCTCGGGGCCGACGAGACCATCGACTACGTCGCCGACCCGGCCTGGGGCAAGACCGCCAAGGAGCTCACAGGCGGCGTCGGCGTGGACCACGTCGTCGAAGTGGGCGGCGCCGGGACCTTCACCCAAAGCGCCCGGGCGGTGAAACCCGGGGGCACGATCAGTTTAATCGGCATCCTCTCGGGCGGCGCCTCGAAGATCTTGCTGACGCCCATCCTGATGCAAAACATCCGGGTCCAGGGCATCGTCGTCGGTCACCGGGCGGGCTTCTTGGCGATGTGCCGCGCCTTCGACGAACACCAGGTTCGACCGGTCGTCGACCGCACGTTCCCCTTCGAGGCCGCCCCGGACGCATTCCGACACCTGTTGTCGCAGAAGCACTTCGGCAAGGTCGTGATCGACGTCGCCGAGTAGTGTGGTTCAGTCGCCGGTCGCGGCCGCTCGCGGGGCGACCCGATGGACCGCGTGGCCGACGAAGAACGGCCCCATCTGCGTGATGTAGGTCGACGTCTGGGTCGTCTTCCGCATGGTCTGGACCACGTGGGAGAGGCGGTGAAGGTTGTCGCCGACGAGGCCGATGATGAACTCGTTGTCGTTCGTATCGAGGCCGTGGCAGGCCAGGCGGATGTCGTGGGCCATGCCCTTCTCACCGTAGGCGCGGCCGATGACGGCGTGCTCCCGGAGGATCTTGCCCTGCTCACGCCCTTCGAGCTTGGCAAACTCGCCGCTGCGGCGCAGCGGATACCACACGGCCCAGGGCCAGTCGGGGTTGAGCGCGGTCTCCTCGGGACGCCGGATGATCCAGTACTCGAGGTCGGGCTCATAGCCGCTCGAGTAGGTGCGACCAAACATGGTGAAGGCCGGACGCTGAGTGAGGTGGGCAAACTCGACGCCGCGAAAAATCGGCCGCACCGTCGTCACGAAGTGCGCGGGGTCTTCGGCCCAGGTCAGGAGGGCGAGGGCCCGAGGGTCGTTGACGTCTTCGTAGACGACCCCCGGTGAGCCGGCGGCCTCGAGGGCCGCGGCGATGCCCTTGCCGGCGTCCACGGGGTCAGAACCGGGAGCGCAGTCGAAGACCAGGAACTGCATGAAGAGCCGCCGGTCCATCTGCTGGCGAACGCCGTCGCGCTCTCCGCCGTACTCGTTGATGTCGACGCTCATCGGGGCCGGGGGGCCGCCTCGGGCGGGACGACCGGCCGCCGGGGCACCGCCCTTCGGGGTGTCGGAAGATGCCGATGCGCCATGCTTGGCGCGAGGAGGGCCGGAGGGGTTATGCCCGGTGGAGCTGGTCATGGGCGGGACCCTACGACGACGACCCCGCGTGATCTAGTGCGGGATCCAGAGCCACGGGAGAGAACCGGCCCCTCAGTGGGGCCGGGGCGGGCTGAGGGCTTCACCGGATTCGAAGCGTCGAATAGGGCCGGGCCGCGCCCGCGCGGAGATGGCCCAGGGGTCGAGGACCTCACTCGCCACCCGGCCGACCCCGGACCTCACCTGGGGTACGAAGGGGTCGAGGACCTCGCTCGCGATCACCCACCCCGCCGGAGGAGGCGGGGCGCGAAAGAACTCCGCGACGGCGACCGCGATCCACGAGGCCCCGGATTCGCCCTCGGGGGCGCTCACCCGGGAGAGCTGGCGACGGCCCGAGGGCATCTGAAAATGCAGCTGGGCTACCTGCCCACCCCGGGCGACGGAGATCACGAGCATGCCCCGGGACAGACCAGCGTCGGGATCGAGGAGCGAAACGATGGGCACGTCGAGGACCCGGGCGACGGCGGCGCGAACGTTTTCCGGACGTACCCGGGGGTCAGCGGACTCGACGCTCACCGCCAGGGGAGTGGCGACGGCCGCGCGCTGGGCCGTCACGGGGCCCGCCGCACCGAGGACGAGGGTGAAGACCGAAAGAGCGGCCAGAAGTGCCTTCGTCGCCAGGGATCTCACGGGTCCACCTCCATAGCCGGAGCATAGTGTGGGACGCAGAGTCACGGGAGGGAGGATCGCGACGGACCGTGGTTTCCTGGCAAGGAAGGGAGCCGAAGGAAATGCAGAGCATTTTCGAGGGTTCCTGCCGCCGCGAGGGGGCCACGGAACGAGCGAGGAACCTTCCGTGGCTTTGCATCCCGCACTCGCAGGGCCCCGTTTGACTCTAGCCCAGGGGCGGGGGCAAGGTCTCGCGCCATGAGCCTCCGAACTCCCGTCACCGCCCTGTCCCTGACCGTAATCCTGACCATTCTCGCCGCGAGCTGTGGCGGCACGACGACGACCACGACCGCCGGCGCCGAGCGCACGCTCCAGGCCGACGCCGACGACTTCCTCGAGTTCTACACGGCGAGCTACCTGGGCCTCTACAACGAGATGGTCCGGGCGAACTGGACCGCCAGCACCGACGTGACCGCCGAGCACACCGGGTTGCGCACCGGCGCCGACACCGTCTACGGAGCCTTCGTCGGCAACGGCCAGGTCATTCGCCGCACCCGGGACTTCCTCAGCCACCGCGGCGAGCTGGACGAGAGCACCATCCGACAGCTCGATATGGTCCTCGAGAACGCGGCGCTAGCCCCCCAGACGAACCCGGAGCTCGCGCGCCGGAAGGTCGCCGCGGACAGCGCCATGACCGCGCTCCTCGACGGCTTTCAGTTTTGCCTCGCCCGCGAAGGACAAGGCGAGAGCGCGACCTGCACGACGCCCCTCACCACCAACGACATCGACCGGATCCTCGCCGAGTCCGACGACCTCGATGAACGCCTGCGCTATTGGAACGCGTCGAAGGAGGTCGGCGTCGCGCTCCGGCCGGGGCTCGCCGAGCTCCGGGACCTGCGCAACGCGGTCGCCCAGGAGATGGGCTTCGACGACTTCTTCGCCTACCGCATCAGCAACTACGGCATGACCCCGGACGAGATGATGGCCCTCCTCGACCGCCTCGTCGAAGAGACCAAGCCGCTCTTCGATGAGCTCTCGTGCTGGACCCGCCATCGCCTCGCCGAGCGCTTCCACCACGAGGGCGAGGTCCCCGACCGTATTCCCGCCCATTGGATCGGAAACCGTTGGGCCCAGAGCTGGCCCGGCCTCGTCGAGGGGGTCGACATGGATACCCTCGTCGAAGACAAGAGCCCCGAATGGATCGTCCAGCAGGGCGAGCGTTTTTACGTTTCGATGGGCTTCCCCGAGCTCCCCCAGGCGTTCTGGGACGGCTCGGACCTCTACCCCGTCGCCGAGGGCGACAGCCGTGACAAGAACGACCACGCCAGCGCCTGGCACGTCGACCTGGACCAGGACGTACGCAGCCTGATGAGCGTCGAGGCGAACTGGCGATGGTTCGGCACGACCCACCACGAGCTGGGGCACATCTACTACTACCTCTCGTACGCCAACGACGACGTGCCGCCGCTGCTCCGGGAGGGCGCGAACCGTGCCTACCACGAGGCGATGGGAAACCTCATCGAGCTCGCCAGCGGCCAGGCGCCGTACCTCGAGGAGGTCGGCCTCATGGCCGCCGGGGACCAACCGGACCAGGTCCAGGCGCTGCTCGACCGCGCCCTAACCGGCCCCATCGTCTTCATGCCCTTCGCCGTGGGCACCATGAGCCACTTCGAGAAGGCCCTCTACTCGGACAATCTCCCGGAGGACCAGTTCCAGGCCAAGTGGTGGGAGCTCGTCGGCCGCTACCAGAACGTCGCGCCCCCGGGCGACCGCCCCGAAGACGGCTGCGACGCGTGCAGCAAGACCCACATCATCAATGACCCGGGGGAGTACTACGACTACGCCCTCGCCGAGGTCCTCGTGTACCAGTTCCACGATCACATCTGCCGCGAGATCCTCGACCAGGACCCCCACGCCTGCAACTACTACGGCCGCCCCGAGGTCGGTGAGTACCTCCAGGGCATCATGGGCGTCGGCGCGACCCGCGACTGGCGCGAGGTCCTCCTCGAGGCCACCGGCGAAGAGCTCAGCGCCGAGCCGATGCTCGACTACTACCGCCCGCTGCTCGAATACCTGCGGGCCGAAAACGGCGACCGCTGCAATTGACCGAACGCTCAGACGTCGACGCCAGCCATGCCGTCCATCGTGGGGCCGACATCCGCGGGGGGCATCCCGGAGTCGCCATCTGAGCCGTCCATCGTCGGGAGGCCGCCGTCATCCGAGGGCATCGCGGAGTCGAGGTCGGAGCTGTCAGGCATCCCGGAGTCCATGGCTCCGGAATCTTCTGCGCCGGAGTCCGTGCCCGCCCCCGAATCCGGCACCCCAGAATCCGTCGGCCCGGTATCCCCCACGCTGGAATCCGTTCCGGCCTCGGGTTCGCCCGCGTCCGTGACAAAACACTGCGGCAGCGGGATGAACTCGCACGACCTCGACGTGCTGCTGCCGGCGCCCTCGGGGACACAGGCACCTGCCCGACACGCGTCGGCGGTCGTCCGTCCGGTCTCCGTGCCGACAGTCGTCGTGCAGGGGTCGCGACCCGGGGGCGGCTCGCAGGGCCCCCAATCGACATCCCCGGTACTGCACGTCGACCCTTCGATGCCCGGGACCACACAGGACGCGCCCATCGGCGTCATGGTCTCGACGCAGCGCCCGCCATCGCACGACGTCGTCACCTG
>JAFDCW010000215.1 GCA_019312705.1 Deltaproteobacteria bacterium | reverse complement strand
AGGCCCGTCTCGACGACCTGCTGGGCGAGATAGAGTCCGCGACGGAGAGCAGACGCGTCGACGACGACCACCACTGCCGCAGGCACCGGCTCCCGGAGCCCGAGGACCGCCGCCGCGGCGACCTCTTCCTCGGCAGACCGGGCGCTCAGGCTGTAGGTCCCGGGGAGGTCGACGACTTCGAGACGGGGACCGCCGTCGAGGTCGAGCTTCGCGCTACGTCGATCGACGGTGATGCCTGGATAGTTGCCGACCTTCGCCCGGGCCCCGGTGAGGGCGTTGAAGAGGGTCGTCTTCCCGCTGTTCGGATTTCCGGCCAGGAGCACGCTCGCGCGCTCGATCTTGGGAGTCGTGACGGCGACCGCGGGTGCCCCAGATTTCTCCGGGCCTTGGCGGCCAACCTGACTCACTCCGGCTCCACCGTGAGGCCGCGCGCCTCGTCCCGCCGAATCGACAGATGAAAACCCCGGAGACGCAACTCCATGGGATCACCGAGGGGGGCGATGCGGACCACTTCGACCCGGGTCCCGGGGAGCAGACCCATCTCCATCAACCGAATGGCGAGGGGGCGCTCCCCTTCGACCCCCGTGATGACGGCAACCGCCCCAACCTTCACATCAGCGAGGGTCCGGGCGCTCGCCGAGGTGGCGGAACCTTTGGACACAGGGGCATTCAAATGCTCAAATTCCTCATCACTCGCAAGGCCAGTCGTCTTGTTGAAATGGACTTTCACTTTCACTAACGTCTACCACGTGCCTCGGTACCTCGCCACAGCATTGCTCCTGTTTGGTGCCATGGGCTCCATGTCGTGTGAGCAGTCCCTCGATCCCCAGAGCCGGGCCCTCACGGGCGTCGAGGCGTACCTCGACGCCGAACTCGAGGTCCTTCGGGCAGCCGTCGGTGACCTGGCGGCGGCAGCGCCGGCCCCGGATGACGACGGGTGGAACGCCCGCGAGGACGCCGGAGAGGTCACTGAGATGAAAGCGGCATGGCGAAGGGTGCGCGCTTCATACGAGCGTATCGAAGGCGCCGTCGGCCATCTCTTCCCGAGCATCGCTCACGGGGTCGACGGACGCTACGAGGGCTTCATCGACGATGCCGCCGATACGAACCTCTTCGACGGAGACGGAGTCACGGGCATGCACGCCATCGAACGCGTTCTGTGGGCCGATGCTCACTCGCCCTCGGTCGTGGCATTCGAGAGCGCCCTCCCCAGATATGCGCCGGCTGCATTTCCATCGGATGAGGCTGGGGCCCGAGCCTTTCGAGACGAGCTCGTCGGCCGCCTCGCAGGCGACATGGCCTCCATGCAAGAGTCGTTCGAGCCCCTCGTTCTCGACCCGGCGACGGCCTTCCACGGCGTCACGGAGTCGGTGGAGGCACAGGTCGAAACACTGGACCTCCCCGGGCCCGGCGCAGAGGAGTCGC
This sequence comes from Deltaproteobacteria bacterium, assembly GCA_019312705.1. The sequence continues at coordinate 11,208 of JAFDCW010000215.1, read as the reverse complement.
GCTACGCCCGGACCACCCTCGACGACATGCGCGCAAACCTCGAGGGAGGCCTCGAGATCTACCAAGAGTTTCGACCGTGGCTCGTCCAGCAAGGGGATGGGCCAGCCGTCGACGCCGCCGTCGTCGCCGGCTTCGGTCGAATCTCGGCCGCCTACGATGCCCTCCCCGGGGCCGCGCTGCCGGAGGTGCCCGAGGCGTGGAACTCCGCCTCACCGACGGCCGCAGATCTTGGGACCCCCTACGGCGAGCTTGTAGCCCTCCTAGTGCGGGAAAGTGACCCCGACGACGACGGGTCTCTCATCTCGGCGATGAACCGCGCCGCCGACGCCCTGCGCATCCCGCGGGCCCGTTAGCTCGCGAGCCCGCTAGCAATCGCAATCGAAGTAGGGCGGGGTGACGTCGATCACTTGGCGGTACCCCCCGTCGGCGCTCGGTCGCAGCAACCCGTCAGCGATGATGACCTCCACCAGACCATCACCGTCGAGGTCGATGATGCTGCGGGCCTCGTAGTCTCCCGGGGACGTCTCGTCGGTGCGCGGGGAGAGGCTGCCGTCGACCTCTTCGAAGAGCCCCCACTGGGCAGCCGAGAAGTCGGCGCAGCCGGCGCCGGCTCGCGCGCGTACCGTCATCAGCGTCCGCCCCGTCGTGGCCGCGCGCCACCGAAAGACAGCTGCCCGAGCGCCGCCGTACACGTCCCAGGAGCCGCGGTAGGCCCGGCCGTAGCCGCGAAAGTCCGTCGTGACGAGGGCGTACGCCGGCAGCCCTCGGAACGCCGAAAGCCCGGCGCGGGTCTGACCCGGGTCCGCTGGATACGGCGCGAAGATAGCGGGCGCCTCGTCGGCTCCGGCCAGCCTCCCCCACAGGGCTTCGGCGCAGTCGTCCCCCGAGATCTCCGCCGCGAGGAATGCCCCCCCCGCACCCAGCTCCCACACGTCGAGGGCGATCTGCTCGTCATCCCTAGGAGTCTGGTCGAAGAGTCCATTCCAGTTCTGAACCGTCGAGAAGTGAGGGGTAACGCGATGCACGATCTTCGCCTCCCCGACGGTCACCCGACATACGGCACCGCCCGTGCCAAAGAACTCGACCTCGGCGCCGAGCATCGCCCGGACGGGTTCATCGAGGGCGGGTACATGGACCGCCCGAGTCGCGGTCGCCGGCCCCTGCTTCTGGACCAGGGCGAGGGGCCCGCGGCCAGACGCCTCGTCGACGTCGACGCCGAGCAGCACGTGGGGACCGTCCACATCGACCACCAGCAGGAATTCGGAAAGGGCCGGCGCACCCGCTTCACCGCGGCCGAGGATTCGGCTCGCGCGCATCTCTTCGCGCCCGATGCGCAGCTCGCCGCGCTCTTCGATGACGACGAGGTTCTTCGGGCCGACGTCCTGGTAGGTCGCCGCCGACCAGTGTTGCTCGAAGGAGATCACCGCGCCCTTGGCGACCCTCGCGAAGCGCACGTCCTCGGCGCTCACCTGCATCGGCCGCGCGAACATACGCCGCCGGTCATCGAGCCACGGCTCCCGGGCGTAGTGGTAGGCTCGCTCACCGCTGCGCTTCACGCCCTCGAAGCGATCGCCATAGAGCGCCGAATAGGCCTCGAAGTCCCCGGCGTTTTGAGCCGCGAGCCAAGCGTCGAAGAGGCCTCGAACCCGGCCCTCGGGCAACCCGTCCGAGGGAGTCGCGATGGGAGTGGCGTCGAGCTCGGGCTCAGGTTCGGGTTCGAGCTCCCTCGGCGTGGCGGGGGTGGCCGACGACGACTCGCCATCGTCCCCGCAGGCGGCGTTCACGAGGACTCCGGGAACGAGCAAGAGAGCAAGCAGAAGCACAGGGAACGGTGGGCGCATGGCGGCGCCACTATACAGCGTAGGTCGCGGGCCGGTACGTCTGCCGGTGGGTCGGCCTCTCAGGGAAGCTGCGCCCGGAGTTCCGGGAGGGAGAATACGTGATCGCGGGCCCCGGCGAAGACGTGACAGTCGTTGCAGGCGATGCGCTCCCCCGTGGTCGTCACGTAGCCGCCGGGGTTCGCGGCGTCCCCTTCGCCGCGCCAGGCGATCGCGAGGTTCCCGGCGGAGGTGAATTCGAGATCGAACCACTCCCAGCCCCTGGCCCCTTCGGCGTTGTAGCCGCCCCCGCGCTTGACCATGCCGTGCACCTCCCAGTCCTCGGCTGATCCGTCTTCGACGGTCTTCACGACCACCGCGCCGACCTCGAAGGCCTCGCCTTCGCGGGGCAGGGACCCTCCGAGGTAGACCCGGGTGGGCCCCAGGCGATGGCCCCCGTCCATCGTGAAAGGCTCGACCTCCACCGACGGCCAGGAGGTGAAGCCCTCGAAGTCCGCGGCAAAGGCTATGAAAGGCTCCGCCGGAATTGCCGGCTCAGCCGGGCCCTCCGCCGTGCAGGCGCTGAGCCCTACGAGCCACACCGTCACCACCACCTCGAAGTGCCTGTTCCACACCCGTAGAGAGTAGCAGGGGTCGGGCATTGTCCCCCCCGCCATCGGGGGCTATGTAGGGGGCGATGCTCGCCCTTCAGCCGGCCCGCTCGGTCCCCCGGTCCGTGCCAGGCCCGCTCACCCTCATAGCCCTCTCCCTCTTCTGGGGCGCCGCATCCTTCGGCTGCGGGGGGGAGCCGACACCGTTTCGGATCCTCGCCGCGTCGAGCCTGACCGAAGTCGTACCGGAACTGACGACGGCCTTTTCCGCGGCCGTCCCGGGCACCGTCCAGTATTCGTTCGCGGGCACCAACCGCCTCGCCCGCCAGATCGAAGAAGGCGCCCCGGCGGATGTCTTCCTCTCGGCCAATACCCGCTGGGACGAGTACCTGCTGGAACGCGGGTTGACTCAAAATGGGCGAGACCATGTCTTCGCCGAGAACCGCCTCGTGCTCATCGTCCCGAGCGACGCGCCCCAAGGCGTCGCTCTCAGACAGATCCTCCTGGGTTCCCGGCGCATCGGTCTCGCGGGGGAGTCGGTCCCCGCCGGGCAATATGCCGACCTCGCCCTTGCCGACGCCGGGCTCCTCGAGGAAATGCGGCCGAAGGTCGTGCGCGGCGACAACGTGAACCTGGTCCTACACTGGGTGGCCACCGGAGAGATCGGCGCTGGCATCGTCTACCAGACCGACGCCCTCCGGCGTGCCGGCGAGGTCTCCGTCGCCCACACCTTCGACGTCGTGGCCCATGGCCCGATCGAGTACACGGCGGCGGTCGTCACCGAGGCGCGGCACCCAGACCGCGGACGCGCCTTCCTGGATTTCCTCCGGAGCGACGGAGCCCACGAGGTCCTTCTTCGTCACAGATTTTCTCCACGCTGATCATGGTCGACCCGGTAGCCGCCATACGTCTCTCACTCATCGTCGGTCTTCTGGCGACGTGTTTGGGCTTTCCCGTGGCCGTGGCTGCGGGGTGGCTGCTCGCCCGCCGCCACTTCATCGGAAAGACAGCGCTCAGCACCCTCCTCCTCGCCCCCTTGGTATTGCCGCCCGTGGTAACGGGCTTCCTCCTTCTCGAGGCCTTCGGAGCGCGCGGGCCCCTCGGGGCCCTAGACGTGCCGTTCACCCTCTCCGCCGCCGTGCTAGCGGCGTTCACGGTCGGGTTGCCGCTATACATCATGGCGGCGCGAAACGCCTTCGAGGCCGTCGACCCCCACTACGAAGAGGTGAGCGTATCCCTCGGGGTCAGCCCCTGGGCAACGTTTCGCCGCATCACCCTCCCCCTCGCTCTCCCGGGCATCCTCGCCGGCGCGGTGCTCACCTTCGCGCGCGCCCTGGGCGAGTTCGGCGCGACAACCGTCCTCGCCGGCAACATCGAAGGGGAGACCCGAACGATGGCTCTGGCGGTCTACACCCTCCTCGAGATGCCCGAAGGAGACGAGGGCATCACATTTCTCGCCTGGGTAAGCATCGCCATCGCGTTCGTAGCCCTCGCGGGATACGAGCTCACGGTCCGGTGGCAACGCCGACGGCTGGAGACACGGCGGTGAGCGGCCTCGGCCTGACGATGAACGTGCGCATCCGCTTCGGCTCGCGGGAGCTCGAAGCCCAGATCGAGGAGAGCTCCGAGCACCTCGCCATCTGTGGTCCGTCCGGCTCGGGCAAGTCGAGCCTGCTCCGCGTTCTCGCAGGGGTAGACCGCCGCGGCGAAGGCAGGATTGAGGCGTTTGGGGAAGTCTGGCAGGACACTGCCCAGGACACCTTCCTCGCACCGGGCGCCCGCCGCGTCGGATGGGTGCCTCAGGACGGCCTGCTCTTTCCCCATCTGAGCGCCGGAGACAACCTCGGGTACGCCGGCGCGTCTCGAGACGCCGTACGGGACATGGCCGCGCGCCTCGGTCTCGACGGGCTCCTCGATCGCTACCCGCGCAAACTCTCCGGGGGCGAAGCGCAGCGTTTCGCCCTGGGCCGGGCCCTGCTCTCGAGTCCGCGGCTCTTGCTCCTCGACGAGCCCTTCGCCGCCCTCGACGGTCAGCTGAAGAGCCGAGTGGCGTCGGTGGTCGAAGAGGTAGCCGCCGAGGGATCCGTCGCCCTCGTCTTGTCGACCCACGACGAGGAGTTGGCCGGCCGCCTCGCGCCGACCCAACTTCGCATCGCCGGGGAGCGTATTGAGCGGCTGTCCGGCGCGCGGTGACCCCCCCCCTGCCGAAAACCCGGTTGTTGACACGCCCCGAGCTCCCGCGCCTAATTGAAATGACGTGCGAGATATCCTCAAAGGGACACTTAAATTCGCCGGCGCCATTGCCGCGGTCCTTGCCGTAGTCGCGGTGGCTCTCCGGCTCACCGTCGTAGACGTCGCCGTGGTCGGCCACAACGCCATGGCCCCTACGATGGAGGCCGGGGAGCAGGTACTCATCTGGCACGGCACCGAATTCGACCGAGGCACCATCGCCGTCTGCGCGCACCCCGAGAATCCTGGGGAGATGGTCATGGGCCGGGTCGTTGGTGTGGCGGGGGAGACCATGAGCGCCGAGCGCGGCGCCTTTCGGATCAACAGCCGCGCCCGCGACACGGACTGGCGTGGAGAGCTTCGGTTCACCGACACGCTCAACGAGCGCACTGACACTGTCAAGCTCGGCATTGAGCACATGGGCAACCACGAACACGGCATCTTCCACCGCGGCACCCAGGAGTTTTCGATTCGCGACTACGAAGTGGAGGAAGGCCGTCTGTACCTCTTGGGCGACAACCGCTTCCACCGGGGCAATGACAGTCGAGACTTCGGGACGGTGCGCGCAGCCGACTGCCTCGGCTACATCTTCATGCGTCTCAAGCCGGCCGAAATCCCCGTCAACGACCTGGGTCACAGCTACCTGGACCTGCTTCGATAGTCACATTGGTTGGACCATGCGCCATCTCGCTCTCACCCTGCTGACCGCGGTCGTCTTCCTCTCGGCTCCGGCCTTCGCCCAAGACAGCCAAGAAGGCCAAGACAGCCAAGAAGGCCAAGAAGGCCAAGACGCCCCGGCGGATGCGACGCCTGAAACGACCGAGGGCCCGCGTCCGCGTTACCTCGCCGCTATCGAAACCGAACTCGACGCCCTCTCGATCCCCCACAGCTGCGAAGCGGTCAGCGAGATCCGCGGCCACTGCGCCTTCCCCTACCGGGGCCGGAGCACCGAGCGCGAGTTCGACCCCCGCGCTCTTGCGTCGCCTGATGGAGCTGAACTGGTCCTTGCTCGTGGCCAAGCTCGAGTGGAACGCGGCAGACGGCGAAGTGCGCCTCTCCATGATTCAGAACACCGACTCGAATTTCGACCGCCGTGCCTTTCGAGGCCTCGTGCGAAGGATCGGAAGTCTCGCCGACCGATACGCGCGCGAGCTAGAACGGCTCAGCGCCGCGGACTGAAGGGTGTGCCTAGTGAAGAAGGCGCACGGGAACGCTGAGTACGACCCGGCCCCCGAGGGCGGGTACCGGAACGAATTGCAGCCGTAAGAGCGCCTGGGCGATGCACGCGGCTTCTTCATCGTCGCCAATGCTCGAAAGCTCGACCTCCGGATCTGAAACCTGACCGCTTCGTGAATCGACCACGATGCGCACCACGACCTGTCCGTCCCCGGCCCCCCGGGCAACGCCGGCCGCGTGGCAGGCACCGAGGGCCCGCGCGGTCGCGCCGCGGTTCTCGGCGGCAATGGTCTGTTGCCACGGCTCCGGGGCGACGCCGGGGCGGTCACCGAGGGAGGCCGCACTCATCGCTCCGCGGGGACCCCGTCCGGGGATGGCATCGTGTTCGGCATCGTCTAGCCACGCGCGCAGTCGGTCCGTGTCCTGGCGGGCGACCATGCGACCGGTCTGAACGAGGACGAGGAAGGCGACATCCATTCGCACCGTGGTGACCCCCGCCGCGGGGCGAATGAGGCAACGATTGCCGCTCTGTTCGTCGAAGCCGAGAAAGAACGCCACGCGCAGGGTGAGCTGGCCGGCCCTGCGCTGGAGTTCGGCTGCGCGGTCCGGTCCAACGACGAATCCGACCTGCTCCATGCGGGCAGGAAAGAGCTCGGCGTGGCCATCGAAGGCCCGGAGGTTCCGGCGGGTATCGATGGGCAAGAATCCCTCCGCCGGATCGTAGGCGCCGAAGCGCCAAGCGCCGGCCGGGAACGGGATGATCTGAAGGGTCCGCCGTCCTTCCCCTTCGGCCCGCTCACACGCGCGGTGAAGGTCCGAGAGTTCGCGCATGCGGATCGTCCGCTCCTGGGCGCTCGCGGCAGTCGGAGAGAGGCTGGCGATCGCCGAAGCAGCGACGAGGAACAAGCCGAACGCAACGCGGACCATGCGGAGGATGGTGCCGTGGGTCCCGGCGCCGGTCAAAATGGTCGAGATCACGGGCCTCTGACGCCCCGGGCGGGCCTGGTCTTCACCGGCGCCTCGAACGATCGGTAATTGCTTTGTTTTCCCTCCGGAAACGCGTTGCTGGGAGGCCCCCTCCTAGAACGAGCGCGCTTCCCTGCTAACTTGAGGTCCATGTTCTTGGCTGGCGGACGCCTCATACGCTGTAAATCCCTCTTCGCCGCCGCGCCCTTCACCCTCGCCGCACTGCTCCTTTGCTCGGTCGGTTGCGGCGCCAAGACGGGCCTCGAGGTCCCCGACTCCGAGGCCCCGGTCGCCTTCGACGGGGGCGTCGACGGCGGCCGCGGGCGCTGCGAAATCGACGACCCGGTCGACGTGCTCTTCGTCATCGACAACAGCCAGTCGATGCACGAAGAGCAAGAGTCCCTCGCCGCCGAGATGCCGCGCCTCGTCGAGGCCCTCGTCGACCCGCCGGACCTCGACGGCGACGGTGCCCCCGACTGGAACCCCATCGCGAACCTGCAACTCGGGGTGATCACCACCGACCTCGGGGCTGGCGGGGCGCGCATCGGCTCGTGTGAACGCCCCCTCGGCGGCGACGGCATTCTACGCAATGTCGGCGACCCGACCGACTTCGCCTGCCTGCGTCGGTTCCCCCGCTTCCTATCCTTCGGCGCAGCCCCGGGAGAGGTCGAGGACGTCGTGAACGACCTCGCCTGCATCGTGAACGTCGGCACCGATGGGTGCGGCCAGGAGCAACACCTCGAGGCAATCCTCAAGGCCCTCACCCCGGCGACCTCCCCCATCACCTTCACCAGGGGCACGTCCGGCCACGGGGACGGCATCAACGCGGGCTTCCTGCGGGATGGCTCCTTCCTCGCGGTGGTGGTCGTCAGCGACGAGGACGACTGTTCGGCCCACGACCCACTGCTCTTCGACCCGGAATCGACCCGCTACACCGAGCACCCCAACGTGCGCTGCGCTCTACACGAGGACGAAGCCCTGCACCCGGTCGAGCGATTCATCGACGGCATCCAGGCGGTGCGAAGCGGCCCCGGAGATCGCTTCGCCCTCGCCGTCATCGGCGGGGTCCCCCTCGACCTAGTCGAGGACGACGACCCGCTCTTCGCGCGCATGTTGGCGGACCCGCGCATGCGCTTCATGGTGGACCCGGCCGAGCCCGATGAGCCCATCCCCTCCTGTGACGTACCGGGCCGAGGCGTCGCCTATCCGCCAACGCGCCTGGTCCGTGCCGCAGCGGCCCTCGCCCCGGCGTCGACGGTGCAGTCGATTTGCCAGGAAGACCTACGCCCCGCCGTCGGCTCCCTGGTCGGTTTGATCGGCCTCCGGACCTGCGACGAGAGCGAACTGACGCCCTAGAGCGGCGATCGGAGGCCGTTCACCAAGAGATGCGGAAGGTCTCGCTGCGAGAGTGATAGAGGAAACAATACTCGCCGCCGGCTCCGTATTTGTTCGTATCGTTGGGAAACGATATCGAGAAGGGACACGTTCCCGAGGCATCCTCGCTGCGCACACGAACGCGATCGCGGCGCCCACGCGGAATGGAAGAATCAGTCGAGAGTCGGTCGTGCCAGAGAGGCTCGTCGCGACCGGCGAGGATTACGGTCCACTCAGTCTCCGCGCCGTCTACGTGCTCGAGGCTTTCTCGCCAGGTCACCATGAAGCGACCGGTCCCTTGCCAGTGCCCTCCGTATCGGTCCGAGTCATCCAGGGGACGAAGCTCCTCGATGATGCCGCCGAGGGTGGTCCGAGACATCCGGTTGGGCGCGCATTCGTCATTCAACTCCCACGCGTCGATGACGGTCTCGAGCGGATCCGTCGAGGCTGAGACGGTCAGGAGAGCCCGCCGTTCTCCCGTGAGAGTCGCGCGCACGACGAGCACGTCGTTCCCGCCGGGGAAGCCATCGACACTCGGGATGCAGCCGTCGTCCGCGGCGAGAAAACGCGCGGAGGTCCAGCCCCCATCTTCGCCGCTCACCACGACGTAGGTCCAGCGGCCCCGCCCTCCGGCCTCTGAGGCGTGACCCGCGATTTCGCCATAGAGAGCAACTGCGATGGTACCCTCGGGGAGAGCGGTAACGATGGGATGCTCGGCACCGGGACCCTGCCGTAGGTTGACCGACGCTGTCGTATGTACGCGCGCCGGCCGGAGGTCTGCTCCGAGGCTCGCCCCGTATTCCGCGAGAACGCGGTCGAGGGAGTCGAGGGCCGAGACCGCCCACGATTCGGGTTCGGGTTCGGGCGCCGGTTCTTGCTCGTCAACGGGAGCGACCTCAGCTGGAGCAACCACCGCCGCGGGTTCCGTCGCCCCAGCGGGGGCGTCATCACCGCACGCCGTAGCGATCAAGAGCCAAGGGAGGACTAGCCAATTCCGTGGCACCTGCATACGCCTGTCATTTTACCGCTTCGGGAACGTTCTCGGAATGACTATTCCGCTGCGTCGAGGACCCGAAGAAAGGTCTCGGGCTCGGGACGGTGGCGGTAGTTGTCCGTCTGGTCGGCAAAGAGGATGGTGCCGTCGGCGTCGGTGATGACGACGGTCGGCAGGACGGTGTCCCACTCATAGCCGAAGAGCTGCATTCCCATCGGGGTGCCCCCCGGGGCGGCGATCTTCAGCCCCTTCGCGGCAGCGAGATCCCGATCGACCAGGAAACGAAAGGGCGCGTCGAAGCGGGCGGCGAGGGATTCGGTATGGGACTCCGACTGGGGGCTCACCAGGACGACCTCGACGCCGCGGTCGGCGAGCTCCCGATACCCCGCGGCGATCTCCTTGATCTGCGCCATGCACAGAGGACACCAGTTGCCGCGGTAGAACATGAGCAGGGTGCTCCGACCTTCGAAGCTCGCCGAGGATACGACGGTCCCGTCGACCTCGCGCAAGTCAAAGGCCGGGAGCTTCTGGCCCACCCTGAGGAGCCCGCTCTCTTCACGGTCGAGGCGCGAGTACCAAAAGACATAGGCCAGCCAGAGCACGAAGGTGACCCCGCCGGAGCCCGCTGCGAGGACGCCGTCGCCGGAGACGTCGTCCAAACCGGTCACCACCGTCGCCGCTCCGAGGGCACCCACCGCGACCGTCAGCCAAACCATGGCGCCTGAGACCCGGGCCCAGCGCCGTACGGCCATGAGCACCGCGAAGAAGCCGGCGACGATGGCCGCTTGGGCCGCTACCGCCAACCACATCGCGCCGGGTCCGTCGCGCACCATGCGAGCCACCGCCAGCCCCAGCTGCCCGAGCATCACCATGGGCAGTAGGCCGATGAAGACCGACTTCACTCTTCCCATCGGCCTTCCTACGATCGAAAAGGCGAAGTGTTACGGGCCGGATCGGGCACGGGGCATAGATAACGATCGCCCCCATGTTCCAGCGCACCGACTGCCTCGCTCCCCCCGGATTCAACCGGTGGCTCGTGCCGCCGGCGGCTCTCGCGGTGCACCTGTCGATCGGCCAAGCTTATGCCTGGAGCGTCTTCAAGCCGTCCCTCGAAACGTCCATGGGCCTCAGCGGCACCGAGAGCGCCCTGCCCTTCCAGCTCGGCATCGTGATGCTCGGGCTTTCTGCGGCCTTCGGCGGGACCTTCGTGGAACGCCGCGGGCCCCGGTGGGCGATGACGGTGGCCGCCACCGCCTGGGGCGCAGGCTTCCTCGTCGCGGCCCTCGGCGCGTGGAGCGAGCAATTCTGGCTCGTCGTACTGGGCTACGGCGGCATCGGCGGCATCGGCCTCGGCATCGGATACATCTCGCCAGTCTCGACACTCATCAAATGGTTCCCGGACCGCCCGGGCCTCGCGACGGGGATCGCGATCATGGGCTTCGGCGGAGGCGCGCTCATCGCTTCGCCGTGGTCGAGCTGGATGCTCGACGCTTTCGGGCGCGAAGGGGCCGGCATCGGCACAGCCTTCGCGATCCACGGAGTCGCCTATGCGGCGCTGATGGGCATGGGGGCCGTGCTCGTCCGCGTACCACCGGAGCACTACCGGCCCGCCGGTTGGGCCCCGCCGGCGGCGGTAGCGGCGATCACCTCGGCCAACGTCTCGGCAAGAAACGCCATCCGTACGCCACAGTTCTGGCTCCTCTGGCTCGTCCTGTGTCTGAACGTGACCGCGGGCATCGGCATCCTCGAGAAGGCCGCGCCAATGTTGACGGACTCCTTCGCCGATACGGATGCAGCGGTGAGCGCGAGCACGGCCGCCGGGTTCGTAGCGCTCTTGAGCGCGGCGAACATGCTGGGTCGCATCCTCTGGTCCTCGACGTCGGACATCATCGGCCGGAAGAACGTCTACCGCCTCTACCTGGGCGCAGGCGCCGCCGCATATCTCGCCCTTGCCCTCATGGGAGACGCATCCCGCCCGCTCTTCATCATCTCGGCCCTCGTCATCCTGTCGTTCTACGGCGGAGGCTTCGCGACCATCCCG
>JAFDCW010000957.1 GCA_019312705.1 Deltaproteobacteria bacterium | reverse complement strand
TCCGGGTCGAGTTCAAATGCCAGCTCGACGTCGCCGGTGCCGAACTGTTTGATGACAGCTTCGGTGACCGTCACCGTGCCCGAGCCTGTGGGCCCCTCGGCGGACCCAGCGAAGGAGCCCTCGATGGCAACCGACCCCGAGAGAGGCGGCAGCTCCCAGCCGTGGGGCAGGTCGTCGAGGTGTCCGAGGTTGACCCACATAGCCCCGGTCCCGCGCCACGCCGACTCGTCGAACGGGATCGGAATCCAGCCGTCTTCTGCGTGGATGTTGAGGTGCCCCGTGCGGAATACGATGCGCTCGATCTCCGCGCCTTGGTCCGGGTCGACCCGGCCGTGCACTTCGAAGGCCTGCAGGACCTCCGACCCCGCGAGGTGATCCCATCGGCCACCGTGCACCGTGAGGTCGAGATCCAGCTTGCGCCCATTCTGTACGTCGAGGCTGATGTTGACGCCATCGAGGTACGCGCTGCCGAAGTGATCTGCGTCGAGGGTCAGCGTCGCGCCGCGGATTTCGAGGTGTGAGAAGGGCAGCTCGGCCGCGTCTCCGTCGCCCCCCCGTCGCACCCGGGGCAGGTTTCGGATCTCACCGTCCCGGAGCACTAGGTTCAGGACCGGGGCGTCGACTTCGATCTCGTGCAGGTCGACCTTGCCCTGGAGCAGGGCCCAGAGGGACGGGCGGATGGTCAGCCCGTCGGCCTCGGCGAAGCGTCCATAGACCGGATCATCGAGGATGATCCCCTGGGCACGAACCCGCGGCGACGGGAAGAGGGAGACCTCCACGTGGCGGAGCTCGGCCCGCAGCCCCAGCTCGGTACGGATGGCGTCGATCGCGCCGTCCCGCATGCGCTCGCGCCCCCACTCCGTATTGACCATCACGGAGGCCGATGCGAAGGGCGCTGCCAGCAGGAGAATTGCCACGAACGCCAGCCGCCTCGGCCACTTCCGCCGAAACGTCTTCCGAAGCTTGGGCGGAAGTATGGATTCGTAGACTGAGATGACGGATTAGGGTAGCACGCGGGCCATTTTCGGCCGCGAACCCTACAGACTCCGAGGTGTTGGATAATATTCAGCTTTTCGGGGCGCTCGGGGGTCCGGGTTGACCTCGGGGGGTCCAGGGCACCAGGTTGTCTCGGAATGGACCCATCCCAGCTCCTCCCCGGCGGCGATTCGGGCCTCACCCGGGAGACCGAGATTCGGCGCGATGGCGCAGGTCGCTGGTGGAACGGCGTTGACCGGATCGACCACCCGAAAGTCGTTCAAGCCTTCGAATCCTGGGTCGACGTCGCCGACGACGGACGCTTCTGCCTGAAGAACGACATCAACTGGGCCTACGTCGCCATCGAGGGGCCGCCAATCTTCGTCCGGGCTCTGGAACTCAACGGCGATACGGTGTCACTGAGGCTTTCTGGGGGAGGGCAGGAGCCCCTCGACGCCCACTCGCTCCGCGAAGGCCCAGACGGCGCCCTTTACTGTGATGTTCGCCGGGGCCGCCTCGCCGCGCGCTTCACCCGCGAAGCGGCCCAGGGCCTCGCGGGTCTCCTCGCCGAGGACGACGACGGGGTCTTTCTTCGGATTGCGGGCGAGCAGATTCGTCCCCCGACGGTCGACGATCCACTCGAGAGAGTCTAAGGTCCGCGCCGTGCAAGATCACTGGCTATACATCTCCGTCGGTGCCCTCGCGATGGCGGCGATCGGCGGGATTCTGATCAAGCTCCGCGGCGAGTCCGAGGTCATCGGCGCCGCGGCCCTCGTTCGTTCGGAGTACCTCGCGGGCATCGTCGCCATCGTCGTGGGCGCGCCGCTGGTCTACATGTTCGCCGCGGCGGTCGCCGACGGACAGGTTCGCGTCAAGGAGGCTCCGCTCCGGGCGATCATCGGCGCGAACTCCTACGAGGCCGTGCGCGCCGGGGAGTCGACGACGAACTACGTCGGCGACGACCGTCGGGCGCCGGACTTCACGGTGCACGACCGGGCCGGCCGAGAATGGAGGCTATCCGATCACCGCGGGAAGATTGTGGTGATGAACTTCTGGACGAAGACTTGTCGTCCGTGCCTCGAAGAGATGCCCAGCCTCCTCGACCTCGCCGGGCGCCTGAGCGACCGGGACGACGTCGAGCTGGTCGCGATCACCACCGACGCCGACTGGGAAGCCGTGCGCACCATCTTCCCGCCTCAAAACGACCTCGAGATCCTCTTCGACCCGGAGAGCTCCGTCGTGAATGGCGTTTTCGGCACCCGCCTCTTCCCGGAGACCTGGTTCATCGACCCCGAAGGCATCATCCGCCTGCGCGTCGA
>JAFDCW010000214.1 GCA_019312705.1 Deltaproteobacteria bacterium | reverse complement strand
CGGGGCGCCTTCGTGGTCGCAGTAGGTGAGCCACCCGCAGTCGACGGCCCGGGGCTCGGTCTTCAGTAACTGCGCGGCGGCCCGGCCCATGTCGCCGGGAACTTCGAGGGTGCGGCTGAAGTCGCCGCCGGTCCCGCAGGGGAGGGGCCCGAGCCAGGCATCGGTTTCGATCCGCGTCCCGTCCTCTTCGAAGAAGCCGTTAACAGCTTCGCTGAAGGTGCCGTCCCCGCCGACCACCGCGACCCCCGGAGCCCCCGCCGCCAGGGCCTCCCGGACCAGTCGGGTGGCGTCCCGGGGCCCTTGGGTACGCTGGGTCACGAAATTGGCACCGGCGGACCGGAGGACTGCCTCGACTTCGGGGATCCGAGCCGCCGCTCGCCCCGCGGCGGCCCGGGGGTTCACGATCAGGACGAATGGTGGTTCAGCGCTCACGGGCGCCATGATACCTCGCGGTCTCCTGCTTTTCGCGGTAGCTTCGCCCCGGCGATCGTGACTCGGGAACGCATGCACTCCTTCACAGGGGTATTTCCCCTTTCGGCGTATCTCTTGCTGCACGTCTACGAGACGTCGTCGGCGGCGTCGGGCCGAGCTGCATTCATCGACGGGCTCCATGGCCGGGTGCTGGCTCTCGAGGCCCTCCTGGTTCTGCTCCCCCTCGTGGTTCACGCCCTCCTCGGCCTCAGCCTCTGGGCGCGACCCTCCTCCCCGCCTTCCTCGAACCCGGCCGCGGCCCCTAGCCCGTACCAGAGCGACGCATTTCGCACGATTCAGCGGGTCACGGGCGTGGTGGTTCTCGCTTTCCTTACCCTCCACCTCGCTCACACCTTCGCCCTCGGCGCCGCGGGCCTCGGGCAGGGCGCCGTCTACGACGGTCTGCGCGCCGACCTCGGTACGCCCCTCTACCTCGGCACCTACGTCATCGGCATCGCGGCGATGAGCCTGCATCTCGGGAACGGCCTGCCGATCGCCGCCCGACGCTTTGGCCTCGCCGCATCGGGTCCAGGCTTCTTGCGGGCCCGTGTCATCGCCGGTGCCGTCGCGCTCATCGTCTTTGTCGTGGCCATCAACTCCCTCGGCCATTTCGCCGTGGGGGCGAGCTTCTTCGGTGCAGCCTCCGGGGGGACTCCTTGATCTTCAAGGTCTGGGCCATCGCCCTCAATACCTTCCGCGAGGCCGTGCGGGACCGCGTGCTCTACGGCGTGCTCTTCTTCGCGACCGCGATCCTCCTCTTCACCCTCGCCCTCGCCGAACTCTCCCTCTCGGAGCAGCGGCGCGTCGTGATGGACGTCGGTCTCGCCTCGATTTCGCTCTTCTCCGTGGTCATCGCCGTCTTCCTGGGCTCGTCCCTTCTCTACAAGGAGATCGAGAAGAAGACACTCTACGTCATTCTCCCGAAGCCCCTCCGGCGCTCGACCTTCCTGCTGGGAAAATACGTCGGCATCAGCCTCACCGGCGCAACCTTCATCGGCCTGATGGGGGCGGTGCAGTTCTGGGTCGCGGCCATCCAGGCCGACGCCGACCCCTGGCTGCTCGTCGCCTTTCCGATCGTCCTCGGCGCCGTCCTCGCGGCGGCTCTCGTCAAGGCGCGCGATCGGACCGCGGTCCTCGTCCCGTTTTCTCTGGTCGCGCTCGCCGGCGGCGTGGCCGTGGCGGCGACGACGGATGCGGACATCGCCATCATTCTCTCTTCTCTCGTGCTGTCCGCGGGGGAAGTCATGGTGGTCGCGGCCGTCGCTCTGCTCTTCTCGTCGTTCTCGACACCCTTCCTCACGGGGGCCTTCACTCTGGGGTTCTGGTTGGTCGGTCGGTCCGCCGATGACATGGCCAACATGCCCGGCAGCGTCCTCGGCGAAGAGGTCAAAGCGAGCCTCGGGGTCCTCGCCGAGGTGGTGCCCAACTTCAATCTCTTCGTCCCCGGGCGCAATACCCTGGTCGCCACCAGCGAGACACACGGTGGGCCGTGGCTCTACGTCGCCGAGACGATGGGCTACGCGTCGCTCTACACCGTCGTCGTTCTGGCTCTCGCCGCGCTCATCTTCCGGCGGAGAGATTTCCTGTGAGGGCTGGTCGCCTTCTGCGCCGCATAGGACAGGGCCTGACCATGGTCGGCGTCGTGCTCGCGGTGTTGACGGTTCGGGTCGTCACGTCGTCCGAAGCAGAGCTCTCGCGGGCTGACGACTTGAGGCGCCGGGGCGCCGTCGACGAGGCCATCGTCCACTATCGGCGCGCTGCGTCGTGGTACGCCCCGGGCAATCCCCACGTCACCGACGCCCTGGACCGCCTCGTTCGCATCGGACGCGAGGCCGAAGAAGCCGGTGACGCCGAGCGAGCCCTGCTCGCCTTCCGCAGCATCCGGGGCGCAATCCTATCTGCCCGGAGCACCTTCACCCCTCACCCGGAGCGCCTGAGTCACGCCAACCAGCGGATCGCTGCGCTCATGGCCGCCGAGGACCCGCCGCCGATGGACGCCGCCAAGAGCCAGGCGGAGCTCGAAGCAGAGCACCTCGCGCTCCTGGGCCGCACGCGACGCCCCAACGTGTGGTTCAGCCTGCTGCTCCTGGTGGGATTTGCCGCCTGGGTCGGCGGAGCGTTTGCTTTTGCGACCCGGGCCATCGATGACGAGGACCGCATCGTCGCCGGAGCGGCGCGGCTCTGGGGGACGACCTTCATCGTGGGCTTCGGGCTTTTCGTATTGGGAATGGCCCTGGCGTGAATCGGTGTTCAAGATGGGGGGCTGCCTTGCCCGGGGCCCCCGACCTGCGTTACGAGGCCAGTCGTGGATAGCATTCGCATCATTGGGGGGAAGCCCCTCGAGGGAGAGCTCAGGGTGAGCGGCGCGAAAAACGCCGCCCTACCGATCCTCTGCGCTTCTCTCGTCGCGGACGGACAGCACACCTTCCGCAATGTCCCCGACCTTCGGGACATTCACACCACGGCCAAGCTCCTCCGGCACCTCGGCGCCGAAGTCGAGGTCGCGCCTCCCCTGGTCACGGTGAAGGTCGCCCCCGTCGACGAGCCCGAGGCGCCCTACGAACTAGTCAAGCAGATGCGGGCTTCGGTCCTGGTCCTCGGGCCCCTCGTCGCGCGCTACGGCCGGGCCCGGGTCTCCCTCCCGGGGGGGTGTGCCATCGGTGCTCGGCCCATCGACCAACATCTCAAGGGCCTCGAGGCGATGGGCGCCAAGGTCACCCTCGAGCATGGCTACGTCAACGTCGTCGTTCCGGCCGGGCGCCTGCACGGAGCGGAGATCCGCCTCGACATACCCACTGTCACCGGGACCGAGAACCTCATGTCCGCGGCCGTGCTCGCGCGAGGCCGGACGACCCTGGTCAACGCCGCTCGCGAACCCGAGGTCGAAGAGCTGGCGCGGGTCCTCAATAAGATGGGGGCGTCGGTCGAGGGGGCGGGGACCGATGTCATCGTCATCGAGGGCAAGGAATCCCTCGAGCCGGTCGACCATTCGATCATCGCGGATCGCATCGAGGCCGGGACCTACATGGTGGCGGCAGCGGCGACCGGTGGGAACGTCTTCCTCGACGCGATCACCCTCGACCATCTCGAGGCCGTCGCGGCGAAGATGCGTCAGGCAGGGGTCATCATCGAACGCGAGGCGTCCGGGGTCCGGGTCGTTGGCAAACCACCGTTCATCCCGACCGATGCCGCGACCGCTCCCCACCCAGGCTTCCCCACCGACATGCAAGCGCAGTTCATGCTGCTGATGTGCCTGTCGAGCGGACGCTCCGTCGTGACCGAGACCATCTTCGAGAACCGCTTCATGCACGTCCCCGAGCTCAATCGCATGGGCGCCAAAATTGGGGTCAATGGCCGCGTCGCCACGATCGACGGCGTATCGGGGCTCTCGGGCGCGGAGGTCATGGCGACCGACCTCCGGGCGAGCGCCTCGCTGGTGGTGGCGGGCCTCGTGGCTCAGGGCACGACCCTCGTTCGGCGCGTGTATCACATCGACCGCGGCTACGAGCGCATCGAAGAAAAGCTCGCGGGTCTCGGCGCCACCATCGAGCGCGTCAAGGGCGATGCCTGAACCCCGTCCACTAGTGTTCGCCGTGCCGAAGGGCAGGGTGCTGAAAGCCCTCTCCCCGGTGCTGACCCGCGCCGGCCTCGACCCCGCGCCTCTCCTCGCTGACGACCGGCGGCTCATCCGCGAGGAGCCGACCACCGGGGCACGCTTTCTCCTGCTGAAGCCCGACGACGTGCCGACCTACGTCGAATACGGCGCCGCGGACATCGGCATCGTAGGTCGTGATGTCCTCCTCGAGCGGGAGTACGACCTCTACGCACCAATCGACCTCGGCATCGGTCGTTGTCGCTTAGTCGTCGCGGGCCCCGATCAAGGTCGGGAAAACCCACCGACCCTCGGCCAGGTGCGCACCGGCAGGCCGCTCCGGGTCGCCACGAAGTTCCCCGCCGTCGCCCAGCGCCATTTCGCGTCGCAGGGACGTCAGATCGAGAGCATTTTCGTTCAGGGATCGGTCGAGCTCGCTCCCCTCACGGGCCTCGCTGACGTCATCGTAGATCTCGTCGAGAGCGGGGAGACCCTGCGCCAGAACGGCCTGGTCGAGATCGAGACCATCGCCGACGTGTCGAGCGTGGTGGTGGTCAATCGCGCGGCTCTGAAGCTCGACACGTCGCGCATACGCGCGCTGCTGTCGCGCCTCGAAGGTGCCGCGGCTTGAGCATGCAATGCAATGGACCGGGCGTCCTCCGTGCCGTCTTCGGTGTGCTCTGGGGCCTCTTCGCCTCCGCCGCCTGCGTGGGTTGCGGGCCGTCTGCAGAGTTGCTTCGAGCGTCAGATACAGTCGCGACTGCCTCGGAGGCGGTAGATGGCGTCGGCGATGTGGTTTCCCGCGCCGAGGCGGATGCGCCAACGCCTGCCGTCGAGCGAACTCGGGAAGGCCACGGCCGGGCTCTGGTGCGCCTCGATGACGCCGAAGAGGTCCTGCGCCTGTGGCGTGAGGGCGGCATCGGGAAGATCGGCTGGGCGACCATGGCGCCGTGCCTCGCTGCCTCCCTCGACGGCCTCGTGGTGCTCCTTCGAGGGGCGGGCCTCGAGGTACCCCCGGAGCTCCCCCAGGCCCTCGTCGAGGTCACCGAGGTGAATGGCGATCAATGCCCGAGTGAGCCACGGCCAACCGTTTCCGGCGAAGCGATCGACGGGGGCGCCGCGACCTCCGGCGGCGAGGTTCCCGCCGAGACGTCCGACGAGATAGCCGCCGACGGCAGCACTCCCTAAACAAGATCGCGCTCCGGGCGATAGTGTTTAGATCTTTCGGCGCATTTTGATCTCGATGTCGTGAAATCCGAGGGCTTGGTGGGCCGCTCGGGCCCCCGCGTTCCCGGCCCAGGTGGTCGACTCGAGCATCACGCACCCTCGCTCCCGAAAGGCGGCGACCAGGGCGTCGAAGAGCGCCCGGCCCACCCCCCGCTTTCGTGCCTCGACCTCCACGAACCAATCTTCGACGACCCCTTTCCGGGATAGCTCCCGCCTCTGGTCATCTTCGATGTGGCCCGTGATGTATCCGACTGGTTCTCCATCCTCTTCGGCCACCAGGGCAACCGAACGCGGCGACGACAGGATCGCGTCTACATCGTCTCGGAGCGCCGTCGGGAGGTTCTTGTAGGCATAGAGAGGCGCGAGGTCCTTGGCTACGATCGCCTGTCGGTGGTCGACATAGAGCGCATGGTGGTACGCGACCATGAGGCTTCGGTCGGCCTTCGTCGCATGACGGATCTTGGTTTCCACGGGTCGAGGTATACCCGACGGTTCGGGCGGCCGGGAAGCCCCGACCGCCCCGCCGTTCACTCCTGAGCCGGCGCCTCGGGCGCTACCCGCGTCGGCCCTTCGACGCGGAGCATCGGCCGGAGGCGCCGGAACGTCGCCCTTCCGATCCCACGAACGCGCATCAGCTCCTCGACCCGCCGGAAGCGTCGGCCCCGGGCCCGGTACGCGACGATCGCCGCCGCCTTCGATGGTCCGATGCCCGGCAGGTGTCCGAGCTCGATTTCGGTGGCGGTGTTCAGGTTCACCACCACCGACCCCGGTGCGTCCGATGGCTCGGCCTGGGTCATCGTCGCCCGACCGCGACGCTGCGCTTCCACGACCCCCTCACTTCCAACCACCCCGAGGCCCAGGGCCAACGATGCCAGGGTTGCGACGAGGGCTCCCCGCGCCACGGCGCTTTTCATTCGATTCATCATGCTCCTATCCTTTCTTGGCGCGCTATCGCGCACCGTTCATCGAGGCCGGTTCATCCGGCCCCAAGCTCTTTCGGCCCGCTTCGCCCCTCAGCTCGCGAGGGCCGTCACGAGAGCCGCGTCGGCCTCGTCCTGGGATTGCGGGTTGCGATCTTCGAGGGGCTTGTAGTCCCGGATCTGCAGCTGACCGTTGACCGGCGTAGCGTCCAGGTGGACGTTCAAGCTGCCGTCGCGGTTGGTGAAGGCGGCGCCGATCCGGAGCCAGAATTTCTTCCGATCTCGGGCGCGCTCCACGATGGTGTAGACCACTTTGTAGTTCTTCGTCGGCTTCTCCACGTCGCTCTCCTTCGTCGTTCGTCACCCGCTCGCCGGGCGACTCGAGGTGAGAGCACGGGCCGTGCCGGGGGACCGGCTACGTGATCTCGGGGGCTTACGCGGCGAGATCGGCGGAGGTGGCGGCGATCCGCCGATCTTTCCGCCGATCCGAGGCTTTTCGCGGCCTTGTCGTGCCGTCCCTGAGGTGGCAGCATTCCGCTCCCCTGGCCCCGCTGATTTCCGCGGTTGATTGGGGAGGGGAAGCTCGGAGCACCATGAAGATTTCGCTGTCCAAGGACTCGGTCACGACGACGAAGGCTGGCATCGTGGCGGTTGGGGTTCACGACAAGGAACTGTCGAAGAACTCGAACGTGAAGCGCCTCGACACAGCCATGAAGGGAGCTCTCCTCCAACAGGCCAAAGACGAAGGATTCTCGGGCCGCACCAATGAGGTTCTGAAGGTCCCCGGCGCCGGGTCGGTCAAGGCTGGCTGGGTGGTGCTCGTCGGTCTCGGTGCCGGCAAGACGACCGCCGCCGACGCCCGCCGAGTCGCCGTCCACGGGGCGCGCAGCGCCCGACGCCAGTCTTCGGTGGCTGTCGTGCTGCCCAAGGGGGATGCCGCGTCGGCCCA
>JAFDCW010000956.1 GCA_019312705.1 Deltaproteobacteria bacterium | reverse complement strand
CGCCTACACGCCCTGAGCCCCTCCGAAGGGGCGTGTGCCGCGGATGTACATAGGCAACGGCTTCGATGCACGCGGTGTACGTCTCGCCCCTACGGCCTTTGTCCACGCGGCCAATTCGATGACAATTCCGCGGTCGACGCCCTTGGTATGTCCTGTGCGATTGAACCGGTCCATCACCGAGTCAACCAAGGAGGACCGTTTGGCACAATCATCACTTCGCTCCAGCACCGCGGCGTGGGCCTTTCAATCCTGGGCAGGTTTCGCCCTCGCCGTGGGCTTCATGGTCGTCGGCATCTACCACCTGCCCGTCGATGCCTGGACCCGAGGCTACCTCGGCGTGGGTTCTCTCTTTCTCGTCTCCAGCTGCTTCACGCTCGCCAAGACCCTGCGCGACAAGCACGAGGCCGACAGGATTCACAACAAGGTCGCGGAGGTGCGTACCGAACGCATCCTCCGCGAGGTAACGGACGAACTGACTGGCTAAACAGTATCGCCTGGAGCGCGATCCACGGCGCGAGGTCGGCAAGAAGGCGGAGCGGCGCCAGACGTCAGGGCTCGACGCCCTCGAGGCGCTCGCGCAGCTCCTCTTCGAGGGCCCGGGCCGACCGACCGTCGAGGCCGTTCGGGTCGATCGCCGGGGGCGCGGTCCGGCGCACCGCGAGGGAACGGGCCGCCGCGTCGTGAAGACGGCGGGCGAAGGCGTCGTCTTCTTCGGCGCGGGTCAGGAGCGCCTCCCGGGTCGCGTCGAGGGCTTCGAGGTCGGAGCAGACGAGCAAGGTATCGCACCCCGCCTCGATGGCGAGGACGCCGGCCGGCGCCACTCCCCACCCTTCGCTCACGGCCTTCATCTCGAGGTCGTCGCTGATGATCAGGCCGTCGTAGCCGAGCTCGTCCCGGAGCAAACCCGTGATGACCTTCCGGGACAGGGTCGCCGGGACGCCCGGGTCGAGGGCGTCGAAGACCACGTGGGCGGTCATGAGCGTGGGGATGTGTCCTCGGGCGGCGCGGAAGGGGACCAACTCGACAGCGTCGAGACGGGCCCGGTCGTGTGCCAACCGAGGGAGAGCCAGGTGACTGTCGAGCTCCGTATCGCCGTGGCCGGGGAAGTGTTTTCCGCAGGCGAGCACTCCGGCGGCCCGGAGCCCAGCGCCAAAGGCGAGGCCGTGGCGGACCACGACCGCGGGGTCCCGGCCGAAGGAGCGATCACCGATGATGGGGTTTTGGGGGTTCGTATCCACGTCGAGGACCGGGGCGAAGTCGCAGTTGAACCCCAGGGCCTTGAGGTTTTCGCCGAGGACCCGCCCGGCGCGCTCAGTGAGTGAGGGATCGTCGAGGTCCCCGAGGCGACGCATCGGGGGCAAGGACAGGACCGGCGCCCGGAGCCGGGCCACCCGGCCGCCCTCCTGGTCCACCGCCGTCAGAAGGGGCGCCCACTCAGGAGCTGCCTCGATCAGAGGACGAAGGGTGGCCGGAACCGCATCCACCGTGGTGAGGTTGCGCTTGAAGAGGATGACCCCCCCGAGCTCGCCGGCCTCGATGCAGGCGATGAGAGCCGGGGGCGCGTCGGATCCCGGAAAACCGGCGACGAGGACCTGGCCGGCGGCCTGCCGAAGCGTGGGAACAAAGTCGGTCACCGGACACCTCTTGATTGCGGGATGCCCCCGACGTTGCGGAAGGAGGAGCAGTCGGTCCCGATATAGACAGTTCGTCCTTCGGGGACAAGACCGAGGCTGAAGAAGACGGACTACTAGCGCTCCCCCGCCCTCGAACTGCAACGTCGCCGAGGACGCGGGCTCCGAGATCCAGGCCTACTTCAACGTCGACGACCGGGTATCGCGCACGAGGACCCGATTTCCTCCCGCCGTGAGCCCGACTGAGCGTACGCTTCTTGGCGTTCGCCAACGCCGCTGTGCGGACAGGGAGGCGCGATGCGCAGTTCGTACGAAGTGACCGTTGAATTGCTCCACCTGCCGACGTCTCTGCCAGCCGACCAGCGTTACAAGTGTGTCCACGGCATGCTCAAGAAGTGCGCGAAGAAGATGAAAATCAAGGCTGGCGGCAAGACGGCGAGCGACTTGGCGACCGAGATCTCCGCGCGGCTCACGGATCAGCCGAGTCTCAGCGCAGCGTCCAAGCTACTGCCGCCCAAGTCGCAATTGACCAAGGACGGCGCCCGGCTGAGAGATTTCCTGGTCACCACAGCCATGGGTGAACCAGGTCAACAGTTGGTAGAGCTGACCCTGGGCTTGACTCAGATCCATCCGGACCAGAAGCTCCCCCCGACCACCACACCGGTGGG
>JAFDCW010000955.1 GCA_019312705.1 Deltaproteobacteria bacterium | reverse complement strand
CTCCTCGGTGAGCACGCCCTGCAGCGCGTGGAATCGAGATGGTGGTTCTGGTAGCTGCGGCTCACGGTCGGCGTGGAGTCAGGCACTTGGCCTCCTGCTGGCTCGATGTCTACAGGGGACCGGATTCGCGCAAATAGCAGTCGGCGATCCCATCCAGGACCTCGAAGAACTCCTTGGACGTCTCGCGGATGACGTCTGCAACCGGGCGAACGGCATCGATCCGACCGGCCACCTGCCCCGTGAGCGCGATGGCCGCGTTCATGTCTCCGCCGAAGTAGAGGTCCTGGGCGCGGCCGAACTCCGACATCACGTTCTCGTCGGCGTATTCGAGCTGCTCCGTCCGCTCGGTGCGAAGCGCGCGAAGGCCCGGGCCAAAGCGGCGGTTCAGGAAGATGGTATCCGTTTCGCTGGCGTCCACGATCGCGTTCTTCCAGTTGTCGTGGACCGGCGATTCGAGGGTAGAGACCATGCGCGTGCCCATCTGCACGCCTTCAGCGCCGAGCGCGAACGCCGCCGCCATCGTCGCGCCGTCGAGCATTCCGCCGGCAGCGATGATCGGGACCGCGACCTTGGAGCGGATCAGCGGCAGCAGCACCATCAGGGCGACGTCCTGCGGGTTCTTGAAACCGCCCCCTTCGCCACCCTCGACGATCAGCCCGTCGACGCCCGCTTCGATGGCCTTCAACGCGCCGCGCAGGGTCGGCACCACGTGAAATACCGTGAGTCCGCCAGCCTTGAGCGCGCTGGTGTACTTCATCGGGCTACCGGCAGACGTCGTCACGAAGCGTACGCCCTGCTCGATGACGAAGTCGACGATGTTCGGGTCGCGCACGAAAGCCTGGGCGATGTTCACCCCGAAGGGCTTGTCGGTGAGGTCCGCCATCTTGCGGATTTCGTCTTTTACGACGTCGAGCTCGCCCGAGGAGGTCTCGATGATTCCGAGTGCGCCGGCGTTCGAAACCGCGGAGGCGAGCTGCGAACGGGCAATCCAGCCCATCGGGGCCTGCACGATGGGAATCTCGACCCCGAGAATCTCGGTCACTCGATTGCTGAATTTCACTGCAAGCTCCCTTCGTTCAGCCCTTCGCCAGATGGACGAGCCGGGGAGCCCCATCCGAGTGCGACCTGGGGGCCAGATCGCAGGCTCGGCGGCTCAGCCCGCTTCGGTCTCCGCCGGTGCCCGGCCCTCGATGTCCTGGAAGATCAGGCCAGCGGTGTTGTGGCCCGACACCATGGTGCCGCCGAAGCCCGCGCCCGGGAAGGTCCAGGCGCCCGCGAGATAGAGGCCGGGCAACGAGGTCCGTGGCTGGGGCCGGAAGATCGTGTGGCTCTCGGGGGTAAAGGCGTAGCCGTAGATCGAACCGAGGGGGTTGCGCGAGTAGCGGCCCATGGTGTGGGGCGTGCCGGTCTCGCACAGCTCGATCCGCTCGCGGGCGTCGGGGATCTGCTCGACCAGGCGGCCGATCAAGACCTCCTCGAGATCGCGCTTGCGTTCGCGATAGTCCGCCTCTTCGAGGTCGGCCCAGAGCCTGCCGTCCGCCATCACGGAAACGTGGATGATGGAACGCCCCGCCGGCGCGTGGCCCGGATCGGCGAGATTGTGGTTGCCGATCAGCCATCCCTGGGAGCGGTAGTCGCCGCGCTCCATGGCATCCCATTCGGCATCGAAGTCGTAGCTCTGAGCGTAGAACGCCCCGCGATCCGCCAGCCCCAGCTCGGAGGCGTCGCCGCGCAGACCGATGTAGGCCTGATGAATCGAGCAGGCGATCGGAAGGGATTGATCCACATCGCGTTCCACCTGCACGAGCTCGGGCCGGTCGAGCAGCTGGTTGAAGGTCAGCGGCGCCGCCGCATTGCTCACCACGCAGGGGGCGCGGAAGCTGCCTCGCTTGGGGGTCTCGACCCCGACGACGCGTCCGCTCTCGGTGATGATCTTCGAGACCTCGGTCCGAAGCAGCACCTTGCCGCCGTGTTCTTCGATGACGTCGACGAAGGCATCCGAGAGGGACTGCCCGCCGCCCTGCACGTAGAAGCAACCACCCGCGTGATAGCTGTTCCACATCAGGGCGTACATGAAGGCCGACACGCGCGACGGCACCATGCCGATGTAGCCCCAGAGCGTCGAGAAGATCGCGCTGATCCGCTCGTCCTTCACATGCTGTTCGATCAATTCCTGCAGCGTCAAGCCCATCGTCGCCATGGCTTCGGGCGAAAAGCCATCGCCTACCCGCTCGTCGATCTTGGCCATGGTCGCGAAGAGGTCGCGAAGGCCGCTCGCGTGCTCGGGGTAGGTCTCCAC
>JAFDCW010000954.1 GCA_019312705.1 Deltaproteobacteria bacterium | reverse complement strand
GCTCCGGGTTTACGCGGCGCTTGAGCATGCGACCCATCCGTCGTGGCGAGCACCTCGCAACCGATCGGAATCACTTAACCTTTCGCTTTCACGGCCGGTCCTTATCCGAACACGAATGAATGAGCGTTATGCCACCCTGGGATCAGGGCAGAGACGCTTCATGCGACCTATCCTCCTCACCGTTGAGGTCTTCGACGGGGCGGGCAATCGGCTGCAGTACATCCATAGCTTTGGGTGCGGCACGGTCCCTAGCACCACGACTGCTCGCCCGGAGGGCGGTGAAGGAGCTCGGTGATGTTGGCTTCGATCACCCGATAGCCTACGTTGCCGGAGAGGCGCTGGCGGCCTCCGTCGAGGATCAACGTGGGGCTCATGGCCACACCGAAGGTGCTCGCCTGGATCGCGTGCTCGGCGAGGAGGGCGTGGGCGTCGCCGCTGGCGAGCGCCTCTTCGATCCCGGCCCGAGGAATTGAGAGATCTTCGGCGAGGGCGAACTGCGCCGACCGCGCCGAGACGTCCACGAGGTCTCGGAAGAAGCGAATCCGCAGCTGGCGGGCCACTTCCGCGCTCGCACCGGGGGCGTTGCCCGCCCGGGCGTCGGCGGCCTCGATGGCGCAGAGAAAGAGGTGACACGGCGTCGACGAGCTGGGGATGTTCCGGAGCCAGAGCTCCGGGTGGACCTCGACGTGATCGTAGACGGCCACCGCCGCCTGCGCCTTCTCGTTGTAGGAGAGGCCGCCCGACTCGGCGACGCGGGCGAACTGGCGCCGGACGCTGCCGAAGATGGAGATGCAGCGAGACTTGAAGTCGATGCGCTCGCCGAACGTCGCTTGGGCTTCGTCGAATCGAATCTGTGAGGCGTAGGCCCAGAAACAGAGCACGTCCGAGAAGCAGAGCACCGACAGGGGTGTGGAATCCGGGTTGGCGTTTTGTGGTGGGGACGAGTTCATCACGAGGCGTCGGACCATAGCAGGGGATCCCGGGGGCGCGACGTGGCCGCGATGTTACGGTGCCTCTCTGGCTCGCGGTCCTCGGTCTCGGTCCTCCGCGTTCGGGTATCCGCTGGCGCTTCCCGTGGGCGTGATCGCGTGGTTCTAGCGCGTCGACTGCACGGGCGATGGCGGCTACACCCCGGCCATGGGCAAGAAGAAGAAAGCGGCTGCGAAACCGACCCCTGAGGTCTTCTCCCACAACCCCTTCGCCGCGTTGGGGGGCGTGCCAGAGGCTGCAAGCAAAGCCCCCCAAGAAGAGATCGACGAGCCCGAAGCATCCCCGCCATCGCCGCCGACCGAGATCTCCGGGAAGACCAAGGTCGTCGTGCGCCGGGAGAAGAAGGGCCGCGGAGGCAAGACGGTGACCCGGGTGACCGGCCTGCCCCAGGCCCAGCTCCCCGCCCTCGGGCTGCGAATGAAGAAGGCCCTCGGTTGCGGCGCGGTGGTCGAGGGAGACGCGCTCGTCCTCCTCGGGTCCCTCGTCGACCGCGCAGCCGACTGGCTCGAGGCCGAGGGTGCCGAGGGGGTCATCCGCGGCAATTGAGCCCTCTTCGCATCATCTCACGAAACTCTGTCACGCTCGCGGCGTCCATTCGTTGTGCAGGGTGAAAGCCGATGACGGGCATCGGCGAAAGGGAGTTACGATGATCGAGTTCTTTCGTGCTGGCGGCTGGTCCATGTTCCTCATCCTGATGCTCGGCCTGGTGACCCTCGTCGCCGCCGCGGGCTTCATGCGCAAACCCGCGGCCGCCGACATCGGCATGATTCGCGGTTTTTCCGTGGCCACGGTCTTCGCGGTGCTCACGGGCATCGCCGCCGACCTCGCCGCCGTCTTCACCCACGTGCCGAACAACCCCGAATGGGCCCACAGCCCAGACATGCCCCTGATCGTCATGACAGGGCTCGGTGAGGCCCTGACTCCGGCGATCCTCGGCTTCACCATGCTGACCCTCGCCTGGATGGTGACCGCCGTCGGCGTTCGCCGCCTCGGCACGGCGAACATCGCAGCCTAAAAGCCCTTGTCGGATGACACCCGGCTCGTCGCCGCGCTCCGGCGCGGCGACCGCGAGGCCTTCGATGCGATCTACGATCGCTATCGGCCTCGCGTCTTTGCGTTCTTGGGTCGCCTCTCGGGAGACCGGGTCCTCGCCGAGGACCTGCTGCAAGAAACGTTCGTCCGTCTGGCACGCCGCGCGCCGGACCTCGACGCGGCGACGCGCCTGCGCCCCTGGCTCTTCACCGTCGCGCGCAACCTCTTCCTCGACCACCGGCGCTGGGTCATCCTGGACTTCGACCGGCTCCGGGACCTGG
>JAFDCW010000953.1 GCA_019312705.1 Deltaproteobacteria bacterium | reverse complement strand
CGCCTCGCCGACGAACTCGAAATGGACAGCTTCCACCTCGTCGGCGTTTCGATGGGCGGCATGATCTCCCAGGAGATCGGCCTGGCACGCCCCGACCGGGTCCGCAGTCTCACGCTGATCGCGACCCACGCTGGCGGTTCCACGCCGGTCCTGCCCGGGCGAGAAGGCATCAAACGCTTTCTTCGGGTGCATCTGTCCCGGAGCCGCGATGCTCGGCTCACGGCACTGCACGAGCTGCTTTATCCGATGGAATTCCTCGCGTCCGCAGAGTCCCGGGGACTGGACGAGCGAGTCCGTGATCAGGTGGGCACGCCCATCCCCCGGGCGACCCTCTTGGCTCAGATTGGCGCGCTCTTCACCCATGCCACGGCGGACCGCCTCGGGGGCCTCACCATGCCCACCCTGGTGATCAAGCCGGGCCTCGACCTCCTGGTGCCACCGACGCAAAGCGACCGCCTGAGCGCACTCATCCCCGACTCGGAGCTCGTCGAGTACCCCGACGCGGGCCACGGCATCACCTTCCAGTACGCCGCCGCGCTCAACGAGCGTCTGCTCGCGCACTTCGCGAAGCACGACTAGTGTGTGATGCCTGGATCACGCACTAAACGGCGTGACTCAGCCGTCCCGCCACTTACGGGACCGAGCGACGTCGGCCCGGTAGGCCTCGAGGCTCGCCTCTCGCCGGGCGTCGTCCCACCCGAGCAAGCCCTGCATGCGGTCGGCGACGGTCTCCGCAGCTCCGAGCCCCTGGTCGAAGTCGCGATAGTAGAGCTGGGTTCGGCGGATCATCACGTCGCTGACCTCGGTGGCCAGCTCTTCTTCGACGGCCCAGTCGACCTGAGCGAGGATTTCCGGGCGCCCGGGGACGAGCCTCTCCCCGAGGGCCGGGGTCTCTTTTACCTGGGCGGCGAGGTCCTTCGCCCGGCCACCGTAGGTGTCTCCGAGGTGCCGAGCCACGTCTCCGGGCAGCGTATCCCCGCTCGCCGCTGAGACCTGGGCCGCGACCGCCTCGTGGTCGTCGTCGTCGGGCCAGTCGACGCCCCCCGGGAGGGGCTCCTGGTCGGTGGTCGAGCCCTTTATGGCCTTGCGATCGACCACGCCCATCAGGGTTAGCAGCCGCGCCGCCGTGTCGACGACCTCCGCCGCCATGCGTCGGTAGGTCGTCAGCTTTCCGCCGGCGATCGTGATGAGGCCATCTTGACTCACGATGATCTGGTGTTCTCGGCTCACCTTGGACTCGGAGATTTCCGCGTGGTTGGCTTCGGGAGCCATGAGCGGCCGGAGGCCGGCCCAGGTCGAGATCACGTCGGCACGGGTGAGCGGGCAGGTTGGGAAATAGTCGTTCGCGGCGTCGAGCAGGTAGTCGATCTCGTCGCTCGTTGCGGCGATCTCCGACGGGTCTTCCTCGGTATCGGTGTCCGTCGTGCCCACGTAGGTCCGGTCGCCCCAAGGGACCGCGAAGAGCACCCGGTCGTCGTTCGGGTGCAGGCAAACGATGGCGTTGGAGATCGGGAGTTTTTTGCGGTCTACGACGAAGTGCACGCCCTTCGTAGGGCGAATGAGTGAAGCCTTGTGCCCCTTGCCGAGGGAGAGGATGTCGTCGGTCCAGGGCCCGGTGGCGTTGATGACAGCGTGGGCGCTCACCTCTTTGACGGTGCCGGTCCGGACGTCGCGGATCGCGGCGCCGCGAATCCGCCCCTTTTCGTCCTTCAGCAGGCTGTCGACCTTCGCGTAGGTCGTGATGGTGGCCCCGGCCCGGACGGCGTCGATGGCCGTCTCGAGGGTCAGCCGGGCGTCGTCGGTCGAGCAGTCGTAGTAGAGCGGCGCGCCGACGAGGTCTTCTTGCTTCATCGCCGGTTCGAGTTCGGCGATGTCCTTCGCCTTGAGCTTCTTGTGGATCTTCGGCGACCGGAAGAGGGAGAGCCCATCGTACAGCCACATACCGGCGTTGATGAACCAGAGCTTGTGCTTGGAATCTTCGAAGACCGGGAAGAGGAATCCCAGGGGATTGACCAAGTGCGGGGCGAGGTCCATCAGGATTCGCCGCTCCGAGACGGCCTCGAAGACCAAGCTGAACTCGTATTGCTCGAGGTACCGGAGGCCGCCGTGGACCAGCTTGCTGCTGCGGCTGCTGGTCCCGAAGGCCAGGTCATTCATGTCGACGAGGGCTACTTTCAGGCCCCGTCGGGCCGCATCTCGGGCAATTCCGGCGCCGGTAATCCCGCCGCCGATGACGAGGACGTCGACTTCTTCTCCGAGGGCGCCCCACATCTGTGCTCTTCTAGGCATTGCGGATCCTTTACCAT
>JAFDCW010000213.1 GCA_019312705.1 Deltaproteobacteria bacterium | reverse complement strand
CCTTGATCTCTATACGTACATTCCGCCGTTGACGCGGAGCACCTGCCCCGTGACATAGGACGCCTCGTCGCTTGCCAGGAAGACCACCGCGGCGGCGACCTCTTCGGGTCTTCCAACGCGCCCCACGGGGGTCTGTTCGAGGATCCCCTTCTGGGCCGCTTCCGGGAGATCCGCAGTCATTTCCGTATCGATGAACCCTGGTGCGATGGCATTGACGGTGATTCCGCGCGATGCGTACTCCCGAGCGAGAGTCTTCGTCAAGCCAATGACCGCGGCTTTCGTGGCCGAGTAGACGACCTGCCCGGGGTTGCCGGACTCACCAACGACGCTGCTGATGTTGATGATGCGGCCGTGCTTCTTCCGCATCATCGGCTGGATTGCCGCTCTGCAGCACCAGACGGCCCCGTCCAGATTCGTCCGGACGGTAGCGTCGAAGTCGTCCTGCTTGACCCGCATGAGCAAGCCATCTCGGCTGATGCCCGCGTTGTTCACCAGGATGTCGAGGTGGCCGTGGGCCTTGTAGATGGCCGCAATTGCCTCGGCCGAGGCCTCCGCGTCACCGACGTCGAAGCGCCGCAGCTCGGCGGATCCACCAGCGGCTTCGACGAGCTTCACCGTCTCTCCGGCGGCCTCTTCGTTGCCGTGGAAGTTGATCACGACGTGGGCACCCGCCCCACCGAGGGCGATCGAGATCGCACGGCCGATGCCCCGGCTTCCGCCGGTCACCAACGCGACCCTATCCTTCAAGGAGAACATGCAGCCGCTACCCTCAGAGTCGCACCAGGGCGCTGCCCCACGCGATGCCGCCGCCGAGGGCGCACATCAAAAGGTTCATGCCGGGCCTTAGGGTCCCGTTGCGTACCCCCTCGTCGAGGGCGATCGGCACCGACGCGCTCGAAGTGTTTCCGAAGCGATCGATGTTTATGTAGAAGCGATCCATCGGCACACCGCACCGCCGCGAGACGCCTTCGAGGATGCGGCTGTTCGCCTGGTGCGGCACCACCCAATCGACCTCATCGGCGCTCAGGCCGTTGTGCTCGAGAGCGGTCACGCTGGCGGCCGCGAGGTTCTTGACGGCGACCTTGAAGATGTCCTGGCCGATCATCTTCACCAGATGCCGGTTCTGGTCGACGGTCTCGTGGCTCGCCGGCTCCCGGGACCCACCGGCCGGAATGCAGAGAGACTCGGCCAGGCGCCCGTCGCCGTAGATGTGAGTCGAGGCGATACCCCGACCGTCATCGCGAGCCGGACTGACCACCACCGCCCCCGCGCCGTCTCCGAAGAGCACGCAGGTCCCGCGGTCCGTCCAATCGAGGACCCGGGAGAGCAGCTCGACGCCGATCACCAGGACGTTCTTGGCGGCGCCCGCGCGGACGTATTTCTCCGCGATCGACAGCCCGTAGATGAAACCAGCGCAAGCCGCCGCGAGGTCGAACCCCGGACAGTCGGCGCGGGCACCAATCTTCTGCTGAACGAACATCGCGGTCGCCGGCAGGGGCATGTCCGGGGTGACGGTCGCGACCAGGATCAGGTCGATGTCCGTCGCCTCGAGCTCCGCCTTGGCGAGGGCACGACGCGCGGCCTCGGCCGCCATGTCGCTGGTCGTTTCGCCCTCGGCCGCGATGTGCCGCTCCCGAATCCCGGTGCGCTCCACGATCCATTGATCGGTGGTGTCCACCATCTTCTCGAGCTCGAAGTTGGTGAGCACCCTCTCCGGGACGTAGTGCCCCGTCCCCGCGATACGTGCCGCGGGCTGGGTGGTGGAGACATCGGTCATCGTGACGCTCAGCCCTCGGCGTCCTGGGTGCCCTTGATTACCTGGCGACCCTTGTAGCTACCGCAAGAGGGGCAGACGCGATGGGGGACCATCATGTCGCCGCAGTTGGGGCAGGGGATCAAATTCGGCGCCACGACTTTGTCATGGTTGGCTCTGCGCTGATCGCGCTTCATGCGCGACGTACGTCGCTTCGGAACGGCCACGGTCTCACTCCTCCTTAGGGGACAACTGATTGGCGAGGCCCTTGAGCCCCGCAAAGCGCGGATCGACGCCGTCGGCGTCTTTGGTTTCACCGAAGTCGGCGGGGGGTTTGACGTGCTCTGGGACGGCAATGCCCGGGCAGTCTTCCCGGCAGAGGGGCTGCATCGGGAGCTCGAGGATGATGTTGTCGCGAACGACGTCGTCGAGGACGATGTCGTCGCCGGTGTAGGTCTCCCGAGCGAGCTCTTCGGGGGAGAGATCTTCGGAGAGATCGTCGTCGCCGGGGCTCGGTCGGCGAACGTCGCCGCGGGCTGAAAAAAGCGACCCCACTTCGGCGTTGACCGGAATCGGGGCGTCTTCGAGACAGCGGATGCAGGTGGCCAGGACGCCCGCCTCGACCTTGCCCGTGACCAGGATGTCGGCCCCAGACCGCTGGGCGAAGACCGCGACAACGCCCTCCCCCGACTCGGGGTCGGCCCGCAAATCCGCATCCGCGAGGGCCCCCTGGACCCACGACGCCGCAAGGGGGAAGCGGTACTGCTTCCCCTGCGCATCGATGTCATTCACGTGGATCACGAAATCGGCCATTTTCGTCGGGCCCAAAGATGGGCGAACCATCGGGAATTGCGGATAGAAAAAGGGCCTACGGAACCCAGGGAAGGCGCACTATACGAGCCGCTTTTCGGGTGTCAAGCGGGGCCTCAGAGCCTGCCGGCGCCGAGGTAGAGGGCAAGGCCGGCGGCGACCAGAGCCGCGACGGCGACAAACCACAGCCATGATCTCGTGGGCTTTCGACGGATCGGAGGTGGCATGGAGAGAAACCGCTGGGGCTTCCGGGACGAGGCCTCCCGGGACCGAGCCGCGTGCTCGGCACCTCCGAGGACAATCGATACGGGCCTTCTCGCGGAGGTGGGCGGATCGGCCGGGGCCGCCTCCGGGGCCGTTCCTGAGGCCGCTCCCGTTCCCGTTCCCGGGGCCGTTCCCGGGGCCGTTCCCGGGGCCGTTCCCGTTCCCGCGGCCTTTGCCGTTCCCGGGGCCTTTGCTTTTGCCGTTCCCGGTCCGTTTCCCGTTCCCGTTCCCTTCGCCGCTGGCCGCGGCGGGGGGGGCGGGATGCTCCCCGGCTCCAGGAGGGCCGCCATATCGACGATCATGTCGGGCTCGTCGAGGGTGCCGAGAACGCCGCCGGGGTCCACGGGCTCGGCCAGAGCAGCGAGGAGGTCGTCGACGGCGGCGTCCTGGCGGGCGGCCGGGCTCATGGAGGAGACCCTTTTCGGCCGCTTGCCGCTCGCTTGGCGAATCCCGCCGACGGTACTGCCGAGGGTCGCCTCCGAGTGCAGCTCGTGCACCTCCAGGGCTCCCCCCCCGGGGACTTCGTCGCCCCCGAGGAGCGCCTTGCGCAGTATCAAGCGGTCATCGAACTCCCGCTTCATGTACTCGCCGACCTGAGCCGCCCCGGCGGGCTTGCCGCCCTTATAGAGAAAGGCCTCGAGGTCGTCGGCGAGGCTACTTGCGTCGAGATAGCGGGCCCCGCGGTTGCGCTCGAGGGCGCCAAGGACGATTGCTTCGAGCTCCGGTGGGTAGTCCTCGCGCGTATCGATTGGCCGCGGGACCTTGGCCATGACGACGTTGCGGGCGGTGTCGGCCGGGGTCTTGGCGCGGAAGAGGCGCCGCCCCATCGTCGCCTCCCAGAGCACGACGCCGAGGGCCCACACGTCGGCCTGACGGTCGATGATCGCTCCGGCGCCGAGCTGCTCCGGGGCGAGGTAAGCAATCTTGCCCTTCACCTCGCCAACCCTCGTCGACGAGATGTTGCTGCGCGCCCGGGCGATACCAAAATCGATCACCTTGGTGTGGCCGTCGTAAAGGACTACGAGGTTCTGGGGCGAGACATCGCGATGCACGACGTCGTAGCACACTCCGTCCGCGTCCTTGAGTTCGTGGGCCGCGTGCAGGCCGCGGGCCGCGTCGACGACGACACGGGCCGCGAGCCAATAGGGGAACTTGCCGGGACCACCCCACGCGCGGCGGATCACCGACGAGAGCGTCTCCCCCTCGAGGTACTCCATCACCAGGTGCACGAGGCCGGCCTGCTCACCAAAATCGACGACCGAGCAGACGTTCGGGTGGTGAATCCGCGAGGCGATGCGCGCCTCGTCGAAGAGCATGGTCGTGAAGTCCTCGTCCTCGGCGTGGTGGGGGTGGATGACCTTAATCGCCACCCAGCGCTCGAAGTCGTGGGCCCCCGCAAGCTGGGCAAGGTACACCGCGGCCATGCCGCCCTCTGCGATCTTGAATCGCAGTCGGTAGCGGCCGATCTGCCTGCCTTCGAGCCCCCGGGCCGGCGCTTTCACGAGCGCACGATATCAGGGAGAGGAGATTCCGTCCGCCCCAGCGGTAAAGAAACTAGGACCGACTGGGGGTCGGGCCCCGTCGGCCCGAAGCGAAGGGGACCCGGCGATGCGGCGGACGACCTCCAAACGGTGTCCGTCGGCATCGTCCACCCGGCCGGCTGCTTCGCCCGGCCAGGCGAAGATTCCGCCGTGGCACCCGACTTCCTGAGCGAATTCCTGGAGCGCGGGGTCTCCGGCCTCGGCTCCGGCGAGGCCCGTCGCGATACCCCCGGCGGGCGCGGCCCAGCTGAGCAGATAGCGAAGAGCCCCCTCCCCCTCATTGGCTTCACCGAGACGCCCCGCGAGATCGTCGAGGTCGTCCGCGCCGAATCCGCACGCCGTGTCGACACGTCCGTAGCGCCCTCCAGGCGTGCCGGCCACCGGCACCAGTTCGACGGCTCCGGCAACCAACCGATCGAAAGGCGAGAGGTCGACGATGCGCGCTGCGACATCATCGTCGAGGTCGTGGAGGGCGCCCTCGAGCAAGACCGCATCATCTCGGCCGCCGGGCACCAGGAAGATCGGCAGTTCGAGGCCGCCGAGGGCTTCGAGAGTCGCCGCGAGGGACTCGGCGTCGTCACCGAAGGCGCCGAGGACGACCACGAAGTGCACGCCCGAGTCGCGCACCCCACCGAGGGCGCCCGCGAGATCCACGGCGAAGGGGGCCGGGCCGGCGAAGGCAGCGAAGCGCAACGGCTCGGCGCCAGAGAGCGTCAGGTCGCGCTCTTCGAAGGTCAGGGTGGTTCCGCCGACGCCAACGCTTCCCTCCCGCTCGGGATCCCCGGCGAGGCAACGAATGTGGGGCGCCGGCTCATCGGCGTGCAGACCCTCCGGTCCGCTGCCACACGACCCACAAGAACCGCAGCCCGCGAGCATGATGGCGACCAGAGCCGAGAGCCCTCCCCGGAACCAAGAGGCGACCGTGGTTCGCGAACGACGACTTCGTCCCTGGGAAATGCGCGGCACGCGGCAGACATACGCGCCCAGGCCCATCGGGCTCAAGGGAAACCGAAGCTCGCGAGGCCGTCTACGGCGTCGAGGGCGAGCCAGGCGACGGCGCCGAGGGCCGCGAGCACGGCAACGAAGATCGCGAAGAACGCGGACCCGGACGCGCGCCGGCGACGAAGGGAGTGGGCGCACGCGTTGGCGACGAAGAGCAACGGCAGCGCGCCGAGGGCGTTGAGTAGAAAACCCCATATTACCGCTGGGTCGTAGAGCCCGGCGATGGTCGCGGGGACGACGAATACGTAGAGCGCGGCGAAGACGTGCACGCGGCGGAGTGCACGCGTGGCCGGAACGAGGGTCCGGAGGGGCCGGCCGACGAAGAAGAGCAAGCCGAGGCAGAGCACGAAGACCGCCGTCGCGGCGACGCGCGCGATTTCGCGACCTCGGTCCGAACGGATCACCTCCGCCTCGAAGCGGTCTTCGAGACCCGCTTGTTCGAGCTCGGCGAGGGCCGCCGCCGGGGCGCCGCTCGCGGCGTGGGCTTCGGCGAGGGCAACCGTCGCCGTCCGCCGACGGGATGGCGTCGCGGCGGGGGACGAGACGAGCGCCCCGTAGAAAGGCACAGCCGCGGCGGGATCATGGAGGCGGCGGAAGTAGGCCTCGCCGAGGAAGAAGAGGGATTCGGCGCGCACGGGCCCGGATTCCATCACATCGACTGCGCGGGCAAAGGCTCTGAGCCTCGCCTCGTCCGCTTCGCCGCGGCGCATGCGCTCGAGGCGAGCGAGGTCGTCGAATGTCCCGTTCTCACTACGACGCTCCCGGAGATACTCGGCCCGTTCCTCGGCGCGGCGGCCGGCCCTGGTCCCGGCACCGGCCCGGGCCGCGTCTTCGTAGTGACCGAGGGCCCGACCCAAATCGAAGACCTGCTCGGCCCGTTCTGCCTCTGCGAGCAGCGTTCCTGCCTCGACCGGCGGCGCGGCCTGGCCCGAGGCCGTTGCCGGGACCAGGGCGATGAACGTAGCCGCCAACGAGAACGCCCAAAGTCCCACAGGACTGGATTAGCGCCCCGCCCACGGGGAATCAACGTCCGGCAAGCGCTCATCGCATGCGTGGGGTAGAAACCCGAGAGACTCGCAAACGCAGAACCAGAGAGAAAAGGCGATGACCGACAGCTTCACCCGGTTCCAGGGGACCGAGAGCTACCTGACCAACGACGCCCTCGAAGCGGCCGTAAATTGCGCCCTCGTCCTCGAGCGCCCGCTCCTGGTGCGCGGCGAGCCGGGCACGGGCAAGACGCTCCTCGCCGAGGCCGTCGCCGAGGCTCTCGGGCTCCCGCTCATCGGATGGCACGTCAAGAGCACCACCCGGGCCCAGGACGGGCTCTATGTCTACGACACCGTGCAGCGCCTCTACGACTCGCGGTTCGGCGATGGGGACGTCAAAGACATCGCCCACTACATCAAGCTCGGCCCCCTCGGCCGAGCCTTCGACGCGGACCAGCGGGTCGTATTGCTCATCGACGAGGTCGACAAGGCGGACATCGAGTTTCCGAACGACCTCCTCCACGAGCTCGACCAGATGCGCTTCCTCGTGGACGAGACCGGACGGGAGGTCGTCGCCAAGCATCGACCGGTCATGATCATCACCAGCAACAACGAGAAGGAGCTCCCCGACGCCTTCCTTCGCCGGTGCGTTTTTCACTTCATCGACTTCCCAACGCCCCCGCTCATGAAGCGCATCGTCGACGTGCACCACCCCAACCTCGAGGCATCCCTCTCGGCCCAAGCCATCCAGACCTTCTATGAACTCCGCGACATGAAGCGGCTGCGCAAGCGCCCGAGCACCAGCGAGCTCGTCGATTGGATCTCGGTGCTTCG
>JAFDCW010000952.1 GCA_019312705.1 Deltaproteobacteria bacterium | reverse complement strand
GACTGTCATGACGGCGGTGGCGGCCTCGGCGTTCAGGATGATCGCCTCCTCGTCGGGGCTCGAGGTGCCTGTGTGCAGGAGACCCTCGGAGAGGTAGGCCACGGTTCCTCCGGCGTCGGTCGCGAGGGTCATGTCCGTTACCGCGCCGCCGGCGGCGGTCCGGCCTCGGACCAGGATCCAGCCAGTGCCCGCCGTCTCAGTCACGCCCGCACCGGCGTAGGTCGCACTCCAGACCGTGTTGCTGACCATGGGCACGCCGGTCACCGAGGGCGCGACCGTGTGCGTGTCGGGGGCATAGAAGTACGTGTCGTGCTGACCGGCCAAGGTCGCGTGGGCCACGTAGCGGCCCGCGGGAAGCGTCGTCAGCGTGATGGTCGAGACGCCGGACGCGTCCGAAGTCCCGGTGCCGAGGACGACCGAGAAGTCTGAGTGGTCGAGCAGTTCGACAGTCGCTCCCGCGAGGGGAGCCCCGCCGATGGAGGCGACCCACTCGATGGATACGGTTGGCCCGGAGGCAGCGTCGCCGGCGTCGGCAGAGGCGTCGGCAGAGGCGTCGGCAGAGGCGTCGGCAGAGGCGTCGGCGGAGGCGTCGGCGGAGGCGTCGGCGGAGGCGTCGGCGGAGGCGTCGGCGGAGGCGTCGGCGGAGGCGTCGGCGGAGGCGTCGTCCGAGCCCGAGTCACCTACGGTAGAATCGGCGACCGAAGAATCGGCGACCGAAGAATCGGCGATGGTGGAATCGGGCCGGGAGGAGTCCGCGATCGAGGAGTCGCCGACCGCTGAGTCCCCAACCCCGGAGTCCCCGGGGACGGTGGAGTCGTCTCCGCAGCCGACGCAAATCACACACAAGAGCGCCAGGACGCCAGAAGAGAAGAGGGCAGTACGTTCAATCATGGCGCCGCCGTAGCACGGGGTAGGGCGTAGGACAATCGGCAGGACCTGCGCTACCCGTTGCCCAACGGCTTCGCGGTCGAGGGCATTTGGCTTCGCACTCCTGCGTCGCTACGACCTCGTGGCCGGAGACAGCTGGGAGCCGATGCTCGAGGGGCTCGAGTTGTTCTGAGCAGGTGCACGAACCCTGCGCAGCGAAGGGTAGGCCGCGCGGCGAAGCATCGTATCTCAACGGGGCTCGAGAGGGACTGGCATCGGTGTCCCTGGCGTGTATGGTTCGCCGCTGGAGGGGAACGTGCTGCGCCACAAAACCATCGCCCTAGCTTTAGTGACTCTTGTGCTCTCGGGCTGTGCGGCGAAGGGAGGCACACCGGCGGACGGCGGAGGCGCTGGCGATGCCAGCCCCGACGGCGCACCGCTGGGCGACTCTTCGGCGCGTGATGGATCGGCGTCGGGGGACGCGTCGGGTGATACCGGGGCCGAGGTCGACGCAACGATCGATCGAACCGCATTCTGCATGGGCCGTGGCCCCGTCGTGACGGTGGGAGATGCCACCATGTCCACCGAGACGTGTGCCGGCGCCATCGCGAGCCGCGTATTCGACCACGCCCTGTGCTCGTGTGAAGAAACCAATGTCGTAGGCTATTTGCAAACGCGCTCATTCGACTCGGGGGTCGGCATGTCCGACACGATGGCGGGGGCACCGGTCGGAATTAACGGGGACTACCTGACAGGCGGCTACGCCAACATCGGCGGCTCCTTTGCGGTGTCTGGCCGCGGGGGGATCGACTTTGGCGGCTACCTTGCGGTGGGCGGCGACGGTCGCATGGGTGGGGATATCGATGCCATCGGCTACATCGAAATCGGACGCGACCTTCATGTCGCGGGCAACGTGAACCTGCTCGGCCTGCTCAGCGTCGACCGCGACCTCTACTATGGCGGGAGCCTCCCCCTCGTTCCCCCGGATATCGGCGGCTCGCGCACCTCACGGGCGGTCACGGTGGACCCGCCCTGTGCCTGTGGCGCAGGCGACATCGTGGACATCGCCGCTATCGTCGCGGCTGGGGTGGCGGAGAACGACAACGCGGACGTGGGCCTCGACCCGACTTTGCTCGCAAGTGTGGTTGGGCTAGGAGTCGACATCACGCTTCCCTGCGGCCGGTACTATCTGACGTCCATTGGAGGCCTCGGCACCATCGACCTCCACATCCCGGGTCGCACCGCTCTCTTCGTCGACGGTGACGTCAACGCCCTCGGCGTCTTCGACATCGACCTCGGCCCCGAGGGAGAACTCGACATCTTCATTCGAGGAAACCTGCTTTCAATCGGCTCGGGATCGTACGGTGACCGAGCGCGCCCGGCGGCGACACGTATCTACGTCGGTGGAACGGGAGATGTGACCCTCGTCGGTGCCGCAGGG
>JAFDCW010000212.1 GCA_019312705.1 Deltaproteobacteria bacterium | reverse complement strand
GACCGCTCTCGAACAATGCACCGCTGGAATCGTGATTATTGCCTGCGCTTCTGCACCCCCTAGCTAGTCTGTACCCGTGCAGCTCCACGGACTTCGTCCGCTCCGCCATGCACGGCTACAGCCTCCAGGGCAGCCCCCGCGCCGCCCGTAACGACTCCAGCCCCAGCCCGTATACCCTCGGCGATACGGCCCATGAGCGCGAAGAAAAACCTCCCCTGGATCGTCTGGGCGTTCATCACTCCGGCGCTGATCATCGGCGTGGTGCAGCTTCAGACCGGGGGCGGCATCCGGACGCCCTACGTCGTCGCCGGGGTTGGTGCCGCCGTGGGCGAAGACGACCACCCCGAGGGCGCCTATTTCACTCACGACGTCGTCGCTCACGAGTCCTTCGCCGAGACCGCGGACCGGGTCGAAGAACACATCCGCGAATACCCGAAGATGATGGTCATCGGCCTCGACGGCGACGCCCTGGAGGATACGGACGAGTCCGAGCGCGAGGCCATGGCGGTGCAGATGACCCTCGCTGGCCATGCCGAGAACGCGACGACCATCCCCATCCTCTTGAGCCTCACGCCCAGCACTACGCCCCGGGGCAGCTTGGGCGAGCGCCTCGCGCGTCTGCACGAGTGGTGGCGCCGGGAGCTCTGCCGTGACGGTGAATTCCGCGTTTGCGTGGATCTCGCCGCCCACGCCGATGACCCCGTGGCTGTCCGTGAGGCTGTGAAGAGCGGGATGGTCCACGGCCTCGAGTCCCTCGGCCGGTGGTGTGCGTCGACCCAGGGCCCCAGGTGAAGGAGGTGAAGGAGGTGACGGGGATCGGGCAAGGGAAGGGAGCTTCTGCTCACGCCATGGCGCTCTCGTTGCTAGCCGGTCTGGCCTTGCTACCCGCCGGCGGGACGCCTACCGCCGCGCCAGTGCGCGCCCCGGCCGACGATGGAACGGGGCTCTGGGGCGTCGGTCTCGGCGCCTGGCCGGCGGAAGCCGAGCGCCGCGGTTTTGCGTTCCCGCCGGACCTCGATGAGGTGCGCGGCCTCGGCGCGAACCACGTGCTCATCCCCGTGACCCTCGAACAGGAGTCCATCTACGCCTCGTCCATCCGGCCTGGCGCGGAGGCGCCCACGGACCAGGAGCTCGCAGCCTTGATTCGAAGCGCGCACCGGGCCCGCCTTCGGGTCAGCCTGATGCCCCTCATCGAGGTCCAGAGCGGTGAGCGGGACCATTGGCGCGGCGTGCTCTGTCCCCGGGACGAGGGTGCGTGGTGGGCGAGCTACGAGGAGCGGGTCCGCCACTACGCGACCCTCGCCGCCCGTGAAGACGTCGCCCTCTTCGTCCTCGGCAGCGAGCTCACGTCGCTTTCGACAGACGGTCATCGAGAGCATTGGCAGCGTGTCGCAGAAGTTGCCCGCCGTCATTTCCCAGGTCCCCTCGCGTGGGTCAGCAACCACGATGCCCTCGACCACCGCGGTGCCCTCCCGGCTGTCGACGTCGCCGGCGTGAGCGCCTACTTTCCGTTGGCCGACGATCCCGACGCCGCTCCCTCCGAGCTCGCCGCACGATTCCAGCAGGTGCTCGTGCGCCTCGCGGCGTATCAGCGGGAGGTCGACC
The DNA here is from genome assembly GCA_019312705.1 of Deltaproteobacteria bacterium. The sequence continues at coordinate 5,590 of JAFDCW010000212.1, read as the reverse complement.
GGCCCCTCGTCCTCTTCGAGGTCGGCTTCCCAAGCGTCGACGGCGCTGCCCTGGCGCCCTGGGATTACACGACCGGCGCCCCCATCGACCTCGAAGAGCAGCGGGCGGCCTACGCGGCCGTCGCGGAGGGGCTGGCGGCGGCGCCTTTCATCGAGGGCGCCCTCTTCTGGGGCTGGTTCGGCCCCGGGGGAGCTTTCGACCGCTACTACACGGTCCGGGACAAACCCGCCGAGGCCGAGGTCCGCCGTCTGCTCATCGCCCGCCGGGGGCTGGCGGTCGCCAGCCTCTCGGACGACCTCCAGGGGCCGCCGTGACGCCGCCGTTCGCCCAGTGCTTTCCACGGTTTGTCATAATTGACAGCCCCCTCTTCACGGCTATAGTGCGCGCCCTGTCGGCGATGTAGCTCAGTTGGTCTAGAGCGGGCGTTTCATACGCGCTAGGTCGGTGGTTCAAATCCACCCATCGCCACCGAGAACGCCCACGGCCATGCCGGTGGGCGTTTTCTTTTTCGGGCGACGGCGGCCGCCGGCGGCGAGCCGGGGTCGGACCGCCGCTCAGGCCCGGGAGTTATCGGCCTGTCCTCGGTCGTGGAGGGTGCGGGCCGAGGAGGAAGGGCCCGGGGTGCGGGCGCGTACCCATCAGTTGTGGACCCGGCGTTTCCTCAGACAAAACCTTCATTGACACGGTGCGTCGAAGGGTTATTGGCAGGGCCATGAAGATGGGACTCGGCAGCGTCGTTGCCCGTGCGAGCGCAATCAGCGCCAGCACCGGCGCCGCCGTGGGCGCCGCGGTGGTCGCGGCCGGCCTGTCCCCCATCTGGGCGTGTCTCGTGGTGGTCGTTGCGGTGGTCGTGGTTGGCCTCGTCGCCTACCGGGTCGAGGGTCGAAGGGTGCAGACCCTGGTGCGCTTCCTCGCCGGCCAGGCCGATCGCTCGGAGCTCCTGCGCCGCTTGCCGCCTCTGGGCAGCGACGAGGTGGGCCAGGCGGCCCGCGGCGTGAACGCCATCCTCAAGGCGACCACCGACGCCAGCGTCGATGCCATCGATTCTTCTCTCGAGCTCAAGGCCAAGCAAGAGGAGTTCGAGCTCGCCGGGGCCCTCGCCGCCAAGACCACCGAGCTCGAGCATCGCCTCGACGAGCGCGCGCTGCTCTTCGAGCTCCTCCGGGAGGCCACCGAGAAGAGCGGCATGGACGAGGTTCTTCCTTCCGTCGCCGCGCGCCTCAGCGTCGCCCTTCGTATGCGTGAGGTCGCCATCCTCGTCCGCGAGCCCAACGACCGCTTCGTGATCCGCGTGGCCCGGGGCTTCGACGACCCGGACGCTTTGATCGGGCGCTTCATCGAGAAGGGCGAAGGCATCGCCGGAGAAGTGACCCGGGCGAGCGGGCCCTTCATCGTCCGAGACGTTGCCCGGGAACCGAGCTACCTGGCCTTCTGGGGTCACGCCGAACGCACCGGAAGCTTCGCCGCCGTGCCCATCCGCCAAGGCGGCAAGAACCTCGGCATCCTCGCCCTGACTCGGCCCGAGGCGGATCCCCTCAGCGAGGTCGAGGTGCGCTTCCTGAGCGCGGTGGCCACGACCCTGGCCCTCGCTATTCACCACGCGGGCCTCGTGGACGAGCTGCGGCAGCTCTCGAACCACGACGAGCTCACGGGCCTCGCGAATCGCCGTCTCCTCGGCGCTCGCCTCGACCGCGAGATCGCCCGGGCCAGGCGCTACCGCACCGATCTCGCCGTGCTCACCCTCGACATCGATCACTTCAAGCAGCTCAACGACCGCTTCGGCCACCCCATCGGAGATGCGGTGCTCCGGGACGTGGCCGAAGTCCTCACCGCTGGGGTTCGGGCCGTCGATACGGTGGCCCGGGTCGGAGGCGAGGAGTTCGTCGTGCTCCTTCCCCGGACCGACGGTGACTCGGCGGCCCGGGTCGCGGACAAGCTTCGGTCGCGGATCGCCGCCCATGACGTCGCGGAACTCGAAGGAGAGGCCCGGGTGACCATCAGCCTCGGCGTTACGGTCCTCGACGACGCGGAGACCGCCGCCGCCCTGCTCTCCCGGGCAGACCAAGCGCTCTACGAGGCGAAGAACACCGGCCGAGACCGCGTGGTTTTGCGCTTTTCCCGCCCCGCGGCTTGAACGCTCAAAGCCCCGCGGGAGCGTGAAACGGCCTCGGCGGGGGCCTCGCTCCTCAATTTGACCCCCGATCTGTAGCCATTCGCCCTCGTCGTGCGTACGGACCTCCGAGAGAGGAAGCACGTGGGACGCCGCGATCGAATTTGGGTAGTCTGCCGCCCTCATGGCCGGCGCTGGCAAGAGTCGAACCGACGAGGAGCTGATGGCAGCCTACGTCGGCGGAGATCACGCGGCGTTCCGCGTGCTCTTCGACCGCTACGCGCCGATGCTCCTGCGCATGGCGCGGCGGCGCCTCAGCTCCGAAGAGGAGGCTCGTGAGGTCGTGCAGCAGACCTTCTTTCAGCTCAACCGGGCCCGAAACGACTTTCGTCAGGGCAAAAAGCTCCGGCCCTGGGTCGTGACCATCGCGATGAACCTGGTCCGCGAGCACTACCGCAAACGCGGGCGTCGCAAAGAGGCGTCCCTCGAAGCCGCCATCCATACGGTAGGCGTCGAGCAGACCGATACCCTCGAAGAACAAGAGCGCGCCCAGCAGCTGCACGTCGCCCTGGCCCAGCTCCCGGAGAGCCAGCGCACCGTCATCGAGCTGCACTGGCTCCAGGAGATGCCCTTCGCGGACGTCGCCAAGATCGTCGGCGCCAAGGAAGGCGCGGTCCGGGTCCGAGCCCACCGCGCATACAAGAAGCTCAAAGAGCTCCTCGAAAACGAGCTCGAAACGCCATGACCGACAACGTTCAGCAAGACGCCCAAGATGCCCAAGACGCCGGCCTGGAGAGCGATCCGGAGCTCGATTCGCTGCTGCACGCCGCCGGTGAAGCCGCCGGCGACGTCTCCGGGGACGACCTCGATTCGATGTTCTCCGCCGCCATGGGCACCGTCGAAGAGGACGAGGCCAAGCCGGCTCACTGGTTCCGCTCGCGGTCGACCCTGGTGCGCCGGGTCATGGCCATCGGCGCCTTCTTTTTCATCTGCATGATGACGGCGATCGCCATGCCGCCGGCGGACTGGTCGAGCGTGCAAGAGCCCCGGGTCCTGTTGGGCATGCTGGCGCTCACGGTACTCTTCGGCGCGGCCGTCATCGTCGCCACGCGGCCCCTGCAGTTGCCCGAGTTGCCGCGGTGGAAGGTCGTGACCCTCGCGACCCTGTCGGTTGCCGCGACCTTCGTGCTCGCGGTGACCGTCGCCGGCGAACCCGCTGCCGGCCACGACCACGGATCCTTCTGGGCCCACGCGAGTCCCTGCATGTACATGGGGTTGCTCGCGGGCATTCCGGTTTACGGCCTCGCCCGGCTCCTCGACCGGGGCGCCTTCCTCGCGCCCCTGCTCGCGGCAGCGGCGGCGGGCCTCGCCGGGAACGTGGCGCTGCAAATCCACTGCCCCATGGCTGACCCTTGGCACAACCTCGCCGGTCACGCGTCCGTGGCCCTGCTCTTCGTCGCAGGCATGCTACTCCTCGAGCGGCTCGTCGGGCGCGGCGAGGGCTGACGCCTCCCTAGCTCCGGGGTCGAGGGGCCGCGCGGAGTGATAGAACGAGGGTTGGAGTGGGGGAGTGATGGGCACGTCAACGTATCGAATCGTCATGTGCTGCGCTCTGGCGAGCTTGGCCGGATGCGGTGCGAGCAGCCCCGGGGCGGGAGGCCAGGCTGAGCAGGCCAATCAATCTCACCCGGCCGCGCTAGCCGGACGGTCGCCCGGGCCGCCCCAGCAAGAGCCGGCCCCCGGCGCTCTTCCGACTCCGACACCGGGCGAGCCCGGTCAGCCCACCGCAGCCCAGACCTCGTTGTCCCCATGCCGCGAAGCGCAGTGGACGGCGGGCACTGCGGTCGACTTCTGGTCGGCGCCGTCGGTAGCGGCCCGGATGCGGCGCCTTCCGGCCGCCGCGTCGAACATCGCCTTCACCACCGACAGCTCACGCCTCGTCTATCCCTTGGTGAGCGGAGAGCTGGTGAGCCTAGAGCTGCGTCGCTTGCGGCCGGAGACCGTCGAAGTTCTCGGAGAGCTCACGGCCGCGGGTGAGGTCCTCTTGACGCGGCCTCCCCCCTCGACGGAGTTGGCGCGTCTCTCCTACCCGAGCGCCCGCCGCGTAGGCATTTCGGCGACGAGCGTTCGCGTCAGCGAGGACCGCCAAGTCGCGCGCACCATCAACCCCTCTGCATTGCAGCATCGGGTGACCTGGGACCTCTTGACCGTCGTCGTTTCGAATCACCTGATGATCGTGGATCCTGACGCCCATGCCCAGCGACCGGCCCTTCCCGCCGGCATCGAGCTGACCAACCGACCGACGAACGTTACGACGGCGCCCCGCGTCGCGTTCGTGGCCCGCGATGGGCGCCCCTACGTGGTCGACCTGAGCGATGATCCACCGCGGTGCGCGACCGTTGCCGTCGGCCCATCGGGTTCGCCCCGCCCCGCGAACCACCGACTGGCGGTGACCGAGAGCGGGCGGTTTCTGCTTTACGCCGTTGCCACCCCGGCGGCATCCGCGACCGGTGCCGCCGGATTCGAATTCATCCTGGTGGACATCGAAGACCAGACCGCGAGGCCCCTCGGGACGGCCGGCGATACCCGGAACATGTTGCTTGCCGCGGTCGGAAACGAGGATCGGTTCTTGATCGCGGTGCACCGAGAAGACCGCGACCGCATGGGCCTCTACGACGTCGACGCAAGCACCGGTCGCATTCGCCGACTGGGCCGAGAGCGCCCCGGGTTCACCCACCAACTGGTCGTGAGCCCCGATGGGCGCCACGTCGCCTTCCAAACCGGAATGCCGGTGGCCGCCCGAGCCGTGCCGCGTCCCCCCCGGCCGCCGCGACCGCCATCGCCTCCGCCGTCGCTGAACCCGGACGACAGGCGGGGCAATGCTCGTCCGCGCCTCGGCTGCGACGTTTATGGCTGCAGCGGCTGTGGATGGATGAGCGACGGATGCGGTGGCCACCAATACTGCGGTGACTGCCCGCAGCAGGAGCTACCCCTCCCGGCGTCTCGGCCACGCGATCAGATTCGGTACCTGATGCGCTTACCTCCGCTCTCGAGGCGGTAGGCGGTATGCCGAGCTGGCGCCCGTCGGCCGACCGGCCGACCATCAACCGCAGACATGAGCGCCCTTCGAGGTTAGATTCCCCGCTGCGGAATCGGAAGAGGACGAGGAGCAGCGATGGCCCAGACATTCGATGTCATTTCTCCGATCGATGGTCGGGTTCACGTGACCCGTCCCCACGCGACGGATGAAGAGCTCTCGGCGGCCCTCGACCGAGCGGCCCTCGCTCAGCGGTCCTGGGCGCACACACCGCTCGCCGAACGACGTGACGCGGTGGGCCGGATGGTCGACCTGCTGGTTGCCCAGAGCGAAGAAGCGGCCCTCGAACTCACCTGGCAGATGGGACGGCCGATTCGTTACGCCCCCGGCGAGATCGCCGGCTTCGCCGAGCGCGGGCGTTCCATGATGGCCGCCGCCGAGCA
>JAFDCW010000951.1 GCA_019312705.1 Deltaproteobacteria bacterium | reverse complement strand
ATCGACTCCGCCGAGTGCGGCACCGAGGCACCAGTTTGCGCCGAGGTCGATTTCGAGTCGGTGTGCGTGGCGGAGTGCCCGGACAGCGACTGTACCGGCGACTACCTTTGCGAAGGTGGGCTCTGCGTACCCCCCGGGGAGGATGTGGGCGGGGCCTGTAGCGCGAGCGCCGAATGCCGCAGCGGGATCTGCGCTGGGACGGTATGCACCCGAATCTGCGAAACCGCCGCCGGGTGCCCCGACGGCTTCGAGTGCCGTCCGGCCGGTGAGGCGTCGGGGTGTTTTGTGCCGGTCCCCGTGGCGCGAGGAGATTCCGGGGGCTGTGCGGCGACCGGTGCCCCGGCGCCGTCCTCGTGGCCCATCTTCGGTTCCTTGGTCTTGCTGGTCGCCCTCGTCCGTCGCCGCCGGGGCTGAGCGCCGGGGCTGAGCGCCGGACGTCTTGGCGTCTTGGCGTCTCGGCACGCTGGCGTCCTCAGGCGGCGCTAGTTGAGAGAATGAGTGGCTGAGCCACTGAGTCTGTGGCAGGGTGCGTCATGGCGACTCCCAAGGAACGGCTGCAAAAATCCTCCCTCGTGGACCTCATCCTCGACCGGCTGCGGTCCGATATCCTCGAAGGGCGGTACGAGCCCGGCAGCGCCCTGCCTCCCGAACGAGAGCTGGCGTCACGCTATGGGGTCAACCGGACGAGCGTGAAACACGCTCTGATGAAGCTGGAGTCGGTGGGGCTCATCGACATCCGCCACGGGATAGGTTCGATGGTCCTCGATTATGCCGAGAGTGGGGGCGCCCAGCTCTTCGAGCACCTGCTCTGGGGAAGCGACATGGTGGATCGCGCTTTCTTGGCCGACGCCCTCGAGGTGCGAGTCGACGTCGGCGGTGCGATCGCCTGGCGTGCTGCGACGCGGGCTGACGGGGCCGCCGTCGCCAACCTCGAGAAGGTGCTGGGCCAACTCACCGATGCCGAGGGCAATGCAGCGGCGATTCAGGCCCTCGATATGGAGTTCTGGAGGGCCCTGAGCCAGGCCACGGGAAACCGAGCATTCAAGTTGATCCTCAACTCCCTCTCCGTTGCCTATCCCCGCGACAACAAGTTCAGTTCGGCCTTCGCGGACGGGGCGGCCGTTCACCGAAGGCTCGCGTCGGTGCTGGCGGCGGTCTCGGCGGGAGACGCCGACGCCGCTCGGGAAGCAGCCGAGGCTCACCTCACGACGAGCGGTGAGCTCATCCTCGAGAGCCTCACCGAAGGGGAGGGCTGAGATGGTCGGTTTTCGATTCTCCGAGAACATGTACGGCAGCTACCGCGGCCTCGCGGGTGACCCCGAGCAGCACCGTTTTGACTTTCACGTCGATGTCGTTTCCGACGACCTCCTCCGGACCCTCGTCGACGGGAAGGTGAAGGCGACGGGCTACGTCGAAGCCGAGGGCATTGCGAAACGGGCACCCTTCGAGGGCGTCATGGTGCTCGAGCCGGTCCGGCGACGGCGGATCGAGTACCGCTTCGACTTCGACGGCGATGGTGGGCGTCACTACCGCTACGCGGGCCACAAGACCATTCGCCACCTCGACCCGGTGCGCTCGTGGACCACTCTCCACGGAAGCCTCTTCGACGGCGCCGGACGGGAGGTGGCCGTCAGCACGTCGCGCTTCGACCAGAGCGAGCTTCTGTCGTTCCTCGGGACCTATGAGCTTCTGCGCTCCGGCGAACCGGATGCAGTCCCGCTCGAGAGGGCTGCCGTGTACCTCAGCGTGCGCGAGTACGAGGTCGCTGTCGCCGTGGCGGAGGCCTTGTTGCCGCCCGGGAAGCGCCTGGCCGGCGGCGGCGCCCGCACCGTGAAGAACCTCCCCCGGGTCCTCGCGATGCTCGGCTCGGGCGGGGCGCGGGGGTTCCGGGCGATGCTTCACTCGCTGGAACTCTCCACTCTGCTCACGCACCGCTCGCGCTTCAGCCGGCTTCCCCGGGATGAACGCGAGGGCCTGCTCGAACGGTCCCTTGCCGGCGGTGGGATGGCGCGGGCGCGAACGATGTTGTTGTCCGTGCCGCTGAAGACGGCCCACTTCGATGACCCGGCGGTCTATCGGCGGCTCGGTTGCACCTACGGGGAGGAGGCCGCCAAGCCCGAGAAGAAGCCGGGGTGGTGGCGGCAAGTGTACGCCGGTGCCGACCTCCCCGACGAAGACCTCGAATGCGACGTCGTCGTGGTGGGCGTCGGCGCCGGCGGCGCGGTGGTCGCCAAGGAGCTCGCCCAGGCGGGCCACGCGGTCGTCATGGTCGAGGAGGGCGCCTACCACACGCGCAGCGAGTTCACCGGGC
>JAFDCW010000950.1 GCA_019312705.1 Deltaproteobacteria bacterium | reverse complement strand
GACGAACATCACCGGCATCGACGACCCCAAGATCAGGATCAGCATCGAGGCCATGAAGAGGTTCAGATAGGCGAAGAAGCGCGCGTAGCCCGGGTCGTCCGCCATGTACTCGATCGAGTAGATGTGGATGAGCAGGCCGATGCCGGTGACGATCATCGCCATGATCGCTGACAGCGAATCGAAGACGAAGGTGACGTTGATCGGTACCTCGGCGCCGCCGAGGTAGAGCGAGAACCAGTGGTAGACCTCGTTGGTGATGGCGACGTCGTCGCCGAGGGCTCCCTTGAGCCCTATGAGGTGGAAGAAGCAGAAGAGCGACAGGACAAAGGCGCCCGCCACCGAGCCGACCCCCACGAGCGTCACCATCGACTTGTCGGCGAAGCGGCCGAAAACGCCGTTGATGACGGCTCCGAAGAGCGGCAGGAGTACGATCCAGAGGAGCGCTTTGTCCGCGATGTTTGCGAAGTCCATCGGGTTCCCTGTCAGTGCCGAAGGGCGTCTGCTTTGTCCGTCTCAACCGTTTGTTTGAGGCGGAACAGGCTGATGACGATCGCCAGGCCAACCGCGGCTTCTGCTGCGGCGACGGCGATGACGAAGAATGCGAAGATCTGCCCAGTATGGTTCTCCGGCATGTACCGGTTGAACGCGACGAGCATTATGTTGACCGAGTTGAGCATCAGCTCGATCGACATGAGCTGGATGAGCATGTTGCGGCGGGTCAAAAAGCCCATCGCCCCGATGCCGAAGATGACTGAAGCGAGGGCGAGGTACTCACCGAGGCCGACTTCGATTCCCATCAGTGACCTCCGTGGGCCGAGACCTCGGCCGTGAGCTTCGCTTCGCGGGCAGCCTGGTCCGCATCACCTTCGGCCTGGGCCGCGCGGCGCTCCCGAACCTCCTTCGCCTCGGCCTGGGTGCGACCCCGGGCGATGGCGATGGAGCCGACGATGGCAACCGTCAGCAGCACCGAGATGAGCTCGAAGGGGACGACCGCGTTCGCGTAGAGCTCGGAGCCGAGACCCACGACTCCACCGAACTGGCCGCACTCGGCGCCTTCCGGGCACTGGTGGATGTTGACGTAGGGCATCGACGTCCGGACCAGGCTGAAGGCCATGCCGCCGGTGACGATGGCGGCGATGGCCGCGCTCACCGTTCGAGTCATGAGCCCCCGGAACTCCCCCGCCGGCGTCGTCGACTCGGGCCCGAGCATCATGATGACGAAGATGAAGAGCACCACCACCGCGCCCGCGTACACGATGAGCTGGAGCGCCGCGAGCAGGTGGGCGTGCAGGGTCAGGAAGATTCCTGCAATCGCGATGATTGTCAGGAGCAGTGACATCGCCGCCCGGAGAGGGCTCTTGGCGAACACGGTGCCGACCGCGCCGCCGAGGGCGAATACGCTCGACACGATGAATAGGAAATCGCCGCCAGTACTCACGCCGCCCTCCCCTCGCCGAGCAACGCGGCGACGCCTGCGCCGAGCTGGGTATCGCGGAGGCCACCCTTGGCGGCGGCGAAGAACTCTTCGTGGAACTGGCGAATGAGGCCCAGCATGGGCATCGCCGTGCCCTCGGCGAAGGCGCAGATCGTATTGCCCATCATGTTGTTGCAAACGTCGACGAGCAGGTCGACGTCCTCCCGGTTGCCGCGACCGGCGGCGAGATTGTCGAGGATGTCGACGAGCCAGCCGGTGCCTTCGCGGCACGGCGTGCACTGGCCGCAGGACTCGTGGCGGTAGAACTTCATCAGGTTCCGGGCGACCTCGACCATGTTGACCGAGTCGTCCATCACGATGGCGCAGGTGGTGCCCAGCATGGTGCCGAGGGCGCGATAGGTGTCGACGCCCATGGGCACGTCGATCTCGCTCTTGCCGTGCCACTCGTGCAGCGGGTGGTCATCCTTGGGGGCGTGCACCAGCTTATCCGGGCGCAGCACAGGGGTCGACGAGCCCCCAGGGATGACGGCCTTGAGGGGGCGCGAGTCGTCGAGCATGCCGCCGCCGAGGTCGTAGATCAGCTCCCTCATGGTGATGCCGACGGGACCTTCGTAGACACCCGGTGTCTTCACGTGGCCGCTGACGCCGTAGAGGCGCGTACCGCCGTCGCGGGGGGCGAGGCGGCTGCGGTTGCACCATGCCTCGCCGCCAAGCTCGATGATGTCGCCAACCTGGGCCACGGTCTCGACATTATTGACGATCGTCGGCATGCCCCAGGCGCCGGCGATGGCCGGGAACGGCGGCTTGAAGCGGGGCTCCCCGCGCTTGCCTTCGAGGCTATTGAGCAGCGCCGTCTCTTCACCGCAGATGTAGGCACCGGC
>JAFDCW010000949.1 GCA_019312705.1 Deltaproteobacteria bacterium | reverse complement strand
CGTATCGAGGAAGCGATCTCCATCCTCGACGGCAGCGCCGTGCCCGCCCTCTACTGGCGCAGCGCCAACATGGGCAAGTGGGGCATCGCCAAGGGCTTCGCAACGATCCTCAGTTACAAGGACGAAATTCGCGCGATCATGGCCCGCTGCATGGAGCTCGACGCGACGTATTTCTTCCACGGGCCCCCGCGCTACTTCCGGGCGTACTACGCGAAGGTCCCCGCGTACGCCGGGGGCGACCTCGACCTCAGCCGCCAGAACTTCGAGCAGGCCATGACCGCCGCCCCCGACTACCTCGGCACGCGCACCCTCATGGCGCAGCTCTACGCCGTCAAGGCCCAGAACCGAGAGCTCTTCGAGGAGCAGCTCAACTTCGTCATCGCGGCCAACATCGACGACCTCTCCGCGGAACTCCGCCCGGAGAACCTCATCGAGCAGCGCCGTGCGCAGGCTCTCCTCGACCAAGCCGACGAGTTCTTCGAATAACCGCCGACGGCGTCCGTCAGACGCCGGTCACCACGTGACGCTGAGCCCGAGTTCCATCCACAAGGGGATCCCCATGCGAAGCAAACGCATCGCCGTCTTTTCCACCATGGTTTCGGCCATCCTGAGTCTCTTGGTCGTCGCGGTCGTCGACGAACCGGTGGCCGACGCTCAGCAGACGTACGAGATGAAGATCGCCACGGTGGCCCCCGAGGGGACCCCTTGGGAAAAGCAGCTGCGCGATCTGAAGCGTCACGTCGAATCGAAGAGCGGCGGGCGCATCCAGGTCCGCATGTTCATGGGCGGCTCCCTCGGCGGCGAGAAGGCTCTGGTCCGGCGAACCGCTCAGGGCAGCATCCAGTGCTTTGCCGGGTCGACGGCGGCCCTCGGCTCCCTCGTCCCCGAGCTGAACGTCATCGAGGCCCCGTACATATTCTCGAGCACCGCAGAGGCCGACGCGAAGCTCGACGGGGCGGCTAAGCCCATCGTGCAATCTGCGGTAGACGCCCGGGGTTTCCACTTCGGATTTTGGGCCGAGAACGGCTTCTGTTCGTGGTTCACGAAGGACACCCCGATAAGGACTCCGTCGGACCTCGAGGGGCTTCGTATGCGCTCTCAAGAGGCGCCGGTCCACCTCGAGACCTACCGGGCCTTTGGCGCCAACCCGGTGCCCATCGACGTGACCAACGTGCTCACGAGCCTGCAGACCGGAGTGGTCGACGGGTTCGACAATACCCCCCTCTTCGCCTTCGCGACGAGCTGGTACCAGGCGGCAAACCACCTGACCTTGTCGCGCCACTCCTACCAGCCGGGCATCGTCGTCTACTCGAAGACCTGGTACGAGTCGCTCCCAGCAGACCTCCAGGGCATCCTGGACTCGATCCCCCAATCTCTCGTCGACGAGGGCCGCCGGGGCGTGCGCCAGATGGAGCCCATCCTCCTGCGCAACCTCGCTCGGCGAGGCATCAGCGTGCACGAGCCCACCACCGCCGAGCGCGCCGCCTTCGTCGCCGCTTCCCGAGCCGTCCCCGACCGCGTCGCCCGCAAGGCCGGCCGAAACGGTCGGGCGTTGCTGCGCGCGCTGCGCTGACGTCACGCGAAGCGCGCCGTCTGTCCCGCTGGCTTTCAGCGCTCCGTCATGGCGTGGCTAGGGGAAGTGTCTCCTCGAGGGTAATCGCGGAGTGCGAAGTCTTCGCAGGATTGGCGGACCTGAGATGCGAGTGCCCGGTCGGCGGCCTCAAACACGGCGCGCCAGAGACCCAACCCTTGTTCGCAGTGGGACGGGTCCCGGGCCGGCTCGGGGGCGATAGCTTGCGCCGAGGACCGTCGCCGCGGCATCCAGGGCGCGTGAGTCGGGGGACGCGCCGACCTGGAGCATTGAACCGAGCAAGGCTGGGCCGTCAGTCGCGGAAGTAGAGCACCCAGGTATCGCCCGCCATGACCGGCTTCTGCGAAGCGCGGCTCGGTCCCCGCGAAAGGCCGACGACCTCGCCCGGTTGCGATCCGTGATGAAAGCAGAACAGCTCCTCACGTAAGCGCCGCTCTCCGCTGGCACGCAATCAGTACAGCAAGGCTATGAGGCGGGCGAACACCGGCTAGTAGACGCGCGTCGTGACGAAGCACGAGCCCGCTGCTCAGCTCACCCCCCCGACGGCAAGAGACCGCCGAGCGCGGTGTCCTCGAGCATCGTCGATAGCCGCTCTGTGAGCTGTTGCGGGTCTGTAAAAGCATGCTGCCGATAGAGCGCCGGGTAGTCGTGCGTCAGCTTCTGATACACAACGCCAGCTTCGCGGGATGCCACGTCGCCGATCGACGCGACACGATCGCGCTGGAA
>JAFDCW010000948.1 GCA_019312705.1 Deltaproteobacteria bacterium | reverse complement strand
TCATGCCCGAAGTGCAGGTGACATCTTCGTCGCCCGGGTCCGATTCGCACTCGCAGTAGGCGGCGAGATCGAAGTTGGCGCCGGTGGGGATCGCGGTCAGGTCCACGGTGATCGTCGGGTTGCCCCCGTCGAGGCCGTCGCGGAGAGAGAGTTGGTACCAGTCCACATCGTCGGCGGCGGCGATAGTCCAGGTGTCGAAGACCATCGACGGGTCGTCGGCGTCGTCGAAGGTGCCGATGCTGTGGGCGTCGGTGCGGCGGTCGTTGCTCTCGGCGTCGTCCGGCAGGCACCCGCACGTGCCCGCGGCTGAGCACATGGTGCCGCCGGGGCAAGCGCCGCAGTTCAGGGTCGCGCCGCACGCGTCCGTGTGTTCACCGCAATCGAAGCCTTGTTCGGTGCAGGTCTGCGGGACGCACTCGCAGGTATCGCCGCTGCGTGTCGCGGGCGGGGTGCAGCTGAAATCGCAGACTCCCGTCGAGGTGCAGATGGCCGTCGCGTTGGCTGGAGGGCGGCACGCCTCTCCACACCCGAGGCGACAGCCGTTGCCGGGATCGTTGTCGAGGTCGTCGATGCAGCCGCCGCCGCAGACGTGCTCGCCGGTCGGGCAGCCGGGCACGTCGCTGTCGACGGGGGTGCCCGAGTCCCGGGGGCGGGAGCTGTCGCCGAGCAGGCTCGAGTCGAGGATGCCGGGGCGCGCATCGTCGGAACAGGCGGTGCCGAAGACGAGGGCCGTGACACAGAAGCAAAGAGCGGTCTTGATGCGAATAAGAGTCATCGAGGGCAATTCTAGCCGACTTCGGGGAAGTCGCATCATGGTTCCTGCTGAAGGACGTCGTCGTAGAGGACCTCTTCGGTCACCGCATCGATGAATCGAACCCGGAGAGTGTCCGCGAGGGGGTCGAGTTCGAGGGTGGTCGCCACCTGGGTGCGCCCCGAGCCGAAGACGAACTGCTCGCATGGGAAGACGTCCTGGGACGTCAAAATCCCCTGCTCGAGGAGGGAGCCGAGGGGGTTGTTGCCGCTGGCTCCGGGGCCGACGGTGATCTCCCACATGCGGGCGTACGGCGAGGAGCCCTCTGGTTCGAGGCGCCCGACGAAGTTGGCGTGGATGTCCCCGGCGAGGAAGTAGATGTCGTCGATGCTGTTGTCGACGATGAAATCCAGGAGCTCCCGGCGCTGGGAGTCGTAGCCTTCCCACCGGTCGTTGAAGGCCAGGGGGATGTCCCAACCCGCCTCGCCCGGGAGATTGGTCATATTGACGGAGCTGAACACCAGCTTGAAGTGAGCCGTCGAGTTGAGCAGGCGGTCTTTGATGAAGGCGAGTTGCTCGGTGCTGACGAAGATCGCGTCGTCGGTTGCCCGGGTAGAGGGTAGTCGCTCCGTGCGCAGGTCGGTGACGATCACCTCGGCGGTGAGGCCCCACTGATAGCTCGCCCAGAGTTCGCCCCCGGGACCGCGCTCGATCGCCACGTTCTGGACCATGGTATCGAGGGCCGCGGCGAGCCGCCCCGGGACCATCGTTTCTGGGTCGAAGGCGTCGCTGTCGACTACCTCGTGGTCGTCCAGGGTGAAGTAGAGCCCGGTCGAAGCGAGCACGTCCCGGTAGCCTTGGATGTTTTGGGTGAAGCCCCAGCCGAGGTCGTCGCTGCGGTACAGGGCGGGTGCCTCCGACGGCAGCCGCATGTCGGCGACCACCCAAGCGGCGTCGTTGTAGGACATGTCCCCGAGGTGCAGGAGCGCATCGACCTCCATGTCGGCGAGCAGGCTGAGGGCGGGGTAGCCGCCGTCGGCGAGGGTCTGGCGCTCACCGTCGGGGTCGCCGAAGCCATTCGTGCTGCCGGTGCACGTGGTCGCTCCGAAGGTCAGCTTGAGCGCCATGTCCGCGGCGAGGGCCGTGCGCACGCGGCCGATGCCCGACCGCGTGCTGAACCCGCCGGCCCCGTCGCTCACGAAGAATGCGTAGTTGTAGACGGTCGCCGGGGCCAGGGGCGTCGCAGTTTCGCGAACGTATCCGAATGCGTCGGGGGTTACGGTCGCTTCGTACGCCACGACGACTTCCCCCGCCGTTGCACCCTCCCGATAGACCCGGAGGATGGTGTCTCCGGTGCCCACCCGGTGGGTCCAGAGGAGCGCCGAGTCCGTCTTCATCGCCCCCGCCATGATGCCGTGGGGGAAACTCGCCTCGGACGCCGGCACCGCCTCGGGATCGAAGACGATGGTGGTCGCGTCGGTCTCGTAGGTTGCCGGGTCGATGCCCGGATCGGTGTCGGCGGTCATGCCGGTGTCCACGACGGTGGGCACCGCGGTGCACACCGGCGGG
>JAFDCW010000211.1 GCA_019312705.1 Deltaproteobacteria bacterium | reverse complement strand
AAACGTGACCTCACGATCCAAGGCCGGTTACATCGGGGCGAACCTGGTGATTCATGGACGTTTGTCAGGCAGAGGTGAGATCACCGTCGACGGCCGCTTCGAGGGCGACGTCGCCGTGGAGGGAGTGGTGAAGGTCGGTACGACGGGCGTCGTGCTTGCCGCCGTGGAGGCCGAAGTGGTCGAAGTGGCGGGACACCTGAAAGGTCGCGTGATCAGCACCGACGAGGTGATGGTCCGGGACGGCGGCACCATCGACGGAGACGTGCAGGCACCGCGCGTCGCCATCGACGATGGCGGGGTCCTCCACGGTGGCATCCAAATGGACTTCGATTTGCCTGACGCGCTCTCCGAAGGAGATTTTTGAAGTGGCGAAACCATCGATCCTGCCCAGCGGGATGAAGCTCGTAGGGGATGTTACCGGCGAAGAAGACTTCGTCGTATTCGGCCTCGTCGAGGGCGAGGTTCACGTCGACGGAACCGTCGTGGTGGAACAGAGCGGCATCATCCGCGGCAATGTACGCGGCCGGACCGTGACCGTGCGCGGGGTCGTCGTCGGAGATGCGAGCGCCGATGCGTCGATCCGCGTCGATGACGGCGGGAAGATGGTCGGGGACGTGAGCGCTCCCCGGGTCAACATCGTCAAAGGCGCACGTTTCCGTGGCCACGTGCACATGGTCGACGCCGCCGCCGAGCCTGCCCCCGCCGCCGCCAAGAAACGGCGCCGTCGCAAGCGTCACAGCCGCCGCCCAGACGAAGCCGCAGCCCTGGCGCCGCCCGCTTCCGCCGGGCGCCTGCCCCTCGAACCGACGGTGCCCGGCACGCTCCGGGCGGCGCAGAAGGCCGACACCATCGTCGGTGATGCCGCGCCGACGACGCCCCGCCGCCCACCTGCCCCGCGCATGCCGGTCCTCCGCCGGAGCCGCGCTCGGCGCAAGGACGCCCCCGCGTGACCGACCGGCTCCTCGCCCTCCTGACCGAGCTGAGCTTCGATCGCCGCAACGTCGTCCTGGCGTCCGGGCGCGAGAGCGACTGGTTCATCGACTGCAAACAAGCCGTCCTGACCGCCGAAGGCCATGCCCTGGTCGGAGCGGCGATGCTCGAAGCCCTCGATCGCCTGCCCACGCCGGCGGCGGCGGTCGCTGGCGTCGAACTCGGCGGTTGTCCCCTCGCCTCGGCGGTTGCCCTCGTATCCCATCAGCGAGGAGCGCCCCTCGATGCGGTTTACGTGCGCAAGTCCGTCAAGGACCATGGCAGCCAGCGGCAGCTCGAAGGAGACGGCCGCCTCACACCCGGGGCGCGCATCGCCGTCCTCGAAGACGTCGTGACCACGGGTGGGTCGACCCTCGCCGCGGTCGAAAAGCTGCGCGCCCGAGAGCTCGACGTAGTCGGCGTCGTCGCCCTGGTTGACCGCGGGGAGGGTGGCCGAGAGGCCCTCGCTGCTGCGGACCTTCCGCTGGTGGCGCTCTATGGCCGGCAGGACTTCATCCAAGATATCGCCCAAGACATCGCGGAGGACTGATCGCGATGCGTCTGGCGAACATCGTCGGCGTCTTGGCAGCGGGGAGCGTTCTCCTCCTGGGTTCCGCCTGTGGCGGCTCGAGTGTCACCATGCGCCCGGCGCCGCGGGCGTTCACGGCTAGCGACTACGACAACGTCTATGAGGCTTGGACCCGGGAGGCCGACGTATTCGCCTTCGGTTCTCTCACCGACGTGCTCAATGTGACGGGCACATTTCAGGGGTGGGAGTTCCGCTGGGCGTATGTGGTGCGCTACGCCGATGACCACGGCTTCCGCACCGAGGATCGCGCCGACATGTTGCGGGCCTCCCTCGCCGATGCCCGGCAACGCCACCGCTTTTTCGTGACCATCTCCGGCAGGAGGTGGCGCGAGACCAACCTCGCGAGCGACGACTCGGCGTGGCGCGTGCTCCTCGTCGACGAGGAAGACGACCAGACCGTGCCCCTCGAGGTCGAGCTCCTGCATCGCCCTGGGGCGAACATCGCGTCCTACTACCCCTCGGTGACGACGTTCCGGCAGGCCTTCCGGATCGTTTTCCCCTCGCACCGCGAGGACGGGACCGCGGTCATCCCCGACAACGCCCGCTTCGTCATTCTGCGCTTCACCGGCCCCCTCGGCACGGTGGACCTCAAGTGGGAGTTTGCGCACTCCAATTAAAACGGGACGACCGACCTATCGGGAGCCAGGGGGGGCAGCTCACCGGACGGCCGTTCGTCCCACTCGCTATGCCTAACACGACTCGTGCCACCGTACGGGTGTCCGGAAGCACACGGGAAAATGCCCCGAGCAGGAACGTACGTTCATGTCTCCTTTCCCGGATATGAAATCCCCCATTTCACGGTTGGGTGAAGGGCGCTGATCGCCCCGGAAGGCCCAGAAACCCCGGCTGAAACGCCGTTGACACCCCCCTGGCGCGTCGGTATGTTCCCGCGTCGGCGGCTAAGCTGCCGTATTAATACGAAGAATCGGACTTGTCGGCTCGCTTGTGTGAGCCACCAGGGAGGTCGGGGCTCATGCGGAAAATTGCCGAAATCGTACTCTTCAGTGCGCTCATCGTCTCCATGGGCGCGGTGTCCTGGGGTTGTCACGCAGACCCCGACGACGCCGCCGGCCAGGCCGGGGAGCTCACGGACCCGGTTCGCCGGGAGAACGCGCTTCGTAACATTCAGCGCCTCTATTCTGCGGGTCTCGCTGCAGCGGACAACGACCGTAGCAACGAGGCCGTGACCTCGGTCGTCGACGCGACGATCGACAAGATTGCAGAGGCCTACAGCGCCTATCCCGAGGACACCCAGAACGGGATGATGATGATCAGCATCCTCCGGGACATGCAGGACCCCCGCGGGATCCCGGCATTCAAGCAGTCAATGAACTGGCGCGCCGAGGTCAACGAGGAGCACGCCATCGCATCAGCGCAAGCCATGCGCGCGTTCGAGGTCCCCGCCGGTGAGCTCGGCGACATCATCGCCAAGATCGGCGAAGCCCTCGAAAAGGTCGCGGGCGCCCGTGGCATCGACAACCGGATGCGCATCGAGTTCATCCGCACCCTCGGCCACTTCGGAGACAATCGCGCGACCTCGATTCTCACCACGGTCGCGACGACCCAGACCGAGGAGCAGAACTTCCTCATCAATCGCCTTGCGGCGACCGCCCTCGGTCGCTTTGGTGACCCGGCCGCCGTGCCCCACCTCATCAAGTGCCTCTTCCTCTTCGCCCCGAACGCGCCCCAGATGCGCATGAACGACGTCGCGGCAGAGGCGCTGGTACGCATCGGCCGTCCGTCCTACGAGCCCCTCATCGAGCTCATGCGCGGCAACGACGCCGAAGCGAAAGCCATTGTGGAGATGTACATCGAGGCCGTGCGCGCCCGGGACGAGCGGGCGGCGGACGCCATGGACGCCGACATGCTGATGAACTCCGAGGCGACCTTCACCCTCGGCGCCCTCGGCTTCGGTGATGCCTTCGACACCATCGCCGAGGAAGCGGAGAGCGAAGACGTCAATCGTCGTATCAATGCGTCCATCGCTCTGGTTCGCCTGAGCCTGAACGACGCTCAGCAGGGCCGCGTTCGTGAAATCCTGAAGGCGACCTACGAGGCCGCCGAACTCCAGGCCAAGCCCCAGCTCCTGGCGGCCATGCGCATGACCTACGACGCCGAGTTGATGCCCTTCTTCCTCACCCAGGGCAGCGACGGCGACCTTCACGCGGAGGTGCGCATCCATGCCGTTCAGGCCTACTCGCTCCTGGCCAATGCCCGAGAGGCGACCGCGCTCCGGCTCATGATCCGGGACGAGGACCCGTCCGAAGAGGGCGGCTACCGCGAGAACTTCGCCCAGAACGAACCGTCCCTGGTCCTCGCGGCCGAGTGCGACGAAGACATCGCATGCTGGATTGGCAAGCTCTCCGACTCCGAGACCGATACGGTCAAGAAGGCCGGCTACATGGTTGGTCGCTACGGCCGCGGAAACGCCGAGGCCATCACCGCTCTGGTCGGCATCCTCAGTCACGCCGACATCCTGGTGCGCATGGCCGCCATCAGCTCCCTCGACCGCATCGCGGTGGACGGGAGCCAGGCGGCGGTCGACAAGATCGAAGAGCTTCGCGAGACCGAAGAAGGCCGGTCGGTCTGGACTCAGTTCTCCCGTGAAGCGCTGCCCACCCAGGCGCGCCTCCGTAACCGCGCGGCCAACTGAGCCGCGCTGCGATGCGCCTCGAAGTACTCAGCGGCGACTCCCAGGGTACGGTCGTCGAATCCAATGAGGAGTTCGTACGGGTCGGCCGGGCTGAGTCGAACGAACTCGCCATCGATGCGGTGCATGTCAGCGGCGAGCACGCGTCGCTTGCGCTGACCCCAGCCGGCTGGATGGTCCGTGACCATCACAGCACCAACGGTACCCGGATCGTTCGTGGCAAGACGGTCATCGACCTGGCGAAGGAGCCGGGACGGGAGGCCATCGTCGAGAGCGGAGACGTGCTCAACCTCGGAGACGAGGACGCCAAGCTCGCGATTGCCATCACGTTCGAGGAAGAGCAGGACGATACGCGCATCGTCTCCCTTCGCCGGGTCGCCGAAATCGGTGACGTCGAGGCGGAGGTGGGCCTCGACCGTGAGGTCCTCAAGGAACTCTACGAGGCGCAGAAAGACATCTCCGGGGCGCTCCGGGTCGGCGAGGTCCTCGACGCGGTAGCCCGCCGGGTCTTCGTCTTTCTGCCCCGAGCGACCCACGTTACGGTGGCCCTCCGCGCCATCGAGGAGCCCCGCAGTCGCAAGAAGCCTCGCTACATCGCGGTGGGCACCCGGGTGCGCGGCGGCGGTGACGCGGGCGAGGCCATCCCCATCACCCGTAGCGTCTTCAAGAAGGTCGTCGCCGAGCGCGCTGCAGTTCTCGCCGCCGACGCCAAGCGGGACGTGGGCGAGACGGCGTCGCTGATGGCGGCACAGATCCTATCGACCATCGGAGTCCCTCTCTGGTTTGGCGAAACGATCATCGGCGTGCTTCAGGTCGACAATCGTGCGGCTAAGGGGCTCTTCAAGGAGCGTGATCTAGACATCCTCGCGGTCCTCGCCCAGACCACGAGTCAGGCCTTTCATCACGCACGTCTCTACCAACGCCTCGAGGTTGCCGAAGAGCAGGCTCAGCGTGAAAACGAGTACCTGAAGGAGCGCGACAAGAGTCAGCGCTTCTCCGGGATCATCGGCGAGAGCGCAGCGATGAAGAAGGTCTTCGACCAGCTCAAGAAGGTCGTAGATACCCGGGTGACGGTGCTCATCGAAGGCGAGACCGGGACCGGGAAGGAGCTCATCGCGAGCGCCGTGCACCACTGGTCCAAGCGCGCCGATAAGCTCTTCGTCGCGACGAACAGCGCGGCGATGCCCGAGAATCTCATCGAGTCGGAACTCTTCGGACACAAGAAGGGCGCGTTCACCGGAGCAACCGACGACAAGCCCGGCCTTTTCGTCATCGCCGACGGGGGCACGCTCTTCCTCGACGAGATCGGTGAGATGCCGCTGCCGACCCAGGCCAAGCTCCTCAGGGTGCTCCAGGAAGGCGAGGTACGCCCGGTTGGCTCCAACCAGGTCAAGCAGGTCGATGTTCGAATCGTCGCCGCGACCAATCGTGAGCTCGAGAAGGAAGTTACTGAAGGCCGCTTCCGAGAGGACCTCTACTACCGCCTCAAGGTCTTTCCCCTGCGCGTCCCGCCCCTTCGGGAGCGGCGTGAAGACATCCCGCTGCTCGCCGGGTACTTCCTCACCCGGTACGTGCAGGAGTTCGGTCGAGAGGTCGGCGGTTTCAGCCAGCAGGCCATGGAGCTGCTCCAGAGCTACAAGTGGCCCGGAAACGTCCGCGAGCTCGAGAACGAAGTGCAGCGTTTGATCATTCAGGTCGACGACGGCTAGTTCGTTCAGGCGGACCATGTGAGCGCCCGAATCCGCCAGGTGGAAAATGTGCTCGATCGCGTGAAACCCAAGAAGGGCACGCTCAAAGAGATGGTCGAGCAGGTCGAAAAGTGGATTCTCCACGAGGCCCTCCGAGACCACGGCAACAACAAGACCGCCACTGCAAAGACCCTCGGCATGACGCGGGAAGGTCTGCACAAGAAGCTAAAAAACTACGGCATGACGTGATGGGCGGCCGATGAGCCGGATGCTGCGGGACGGAAGCGGGTCGTTGCTCGTGGTGTCGGCCCTCGGCGTGCTCTTCATGGCCGTGCGACAGCTCGGCGGTCATGACTACGTCGCTGCCATCCTCCTGGTATTGGTGGGCCAGAGCCTCCTCTGGGCCGGGGTGGAGCTCTTGCGCCCGACCATCGGGGAGTGACGATGCAACGGGTATTCGGCTTCATCATCCTGCTCTCCCTGCTCGTACCGGGCGCACCCGCATGCGGCGACGACGATGGTCTGGCCCCGATCGCGCCGCGACCGCGCGGAACGGACCGGGTCGGGGGGATGGTCGTCGCCACGGTCGACGGCGTGGGCATCACCATCTCCGACGTCGAGGGGCTCGCCCGTAGCGCTGCAGTGACCCCGGCACGCGCCCTCGCGGACCTCATCGATACGGAACTCCTGGCGGCCGAGGCGCGCCGCCGCGGTTACGGTGACCGACGTGCCACCCGCGCCGCACGTGCTCGGGCGCGCGTGAGGCGGCTGCTATCCGCGCACGTCGAGGAGGTGGTCACGGCGGCGTCGATTCCCGACGCTGAAATCATGGCCCGCTACGAACGCGATGCGCCCCGGTACCACCAGGAGGAACGCCGGCGATCCCGGCATCTCTTGGTCCGGGTCCCGGATGACGGGGACGCCGCGACCTGGGCCCTCGCCGAGGCCCGAGCCCAGGAGTTGCTTCGAGAGGCCCTCGCGGTGGCCCCAGACGTCGACAGCGTCTTCCAGGCGGCGACCGCCCCCGCACCGCTACGAATCCGAACCGAATCCCTCGACCCCGTGGCCCGGGACGGAAGCTTTCAGGCCGAGTACGAAGAAGCGCTCTTCGCGACCGACCCCGGCGAGGTCTACCCGGGGGTTGTACGCACCAGCTTCGGGATGCACGTGGTCCTCGTCGAAGAGGTCGTGCCGGCGTTGCACGTGAGCCTACAAGAGGCGACGCCCGGGATTCGAGCAGACCTCGTCGTCGAGAACCGTGCGGCACGGACGGCGGAGCTCCTGAGGAGGCTCGGTGAAGCGCGGTCCATCGAGGTTATCGACGCGGTCTACGCG
>JAFDCW010000947.1 GCA_019312705.1 Deltaproteobacteria bacterium | reverse complement strand
GAAGAGGGGCGTCTAGTACGCTTTGGCGGCGGCGGCGGCAGGGGTTTCGTCGCTGCCCATGCGGCGCTGGGCGCGCTGCATTTGGTCGACGCGAAGCAGTTCGCGGCGGGCTTCCGATGCGACGGAGGCGTGGCGCTGGGCGCCTTCGAGGGTGCGCCGGGCGTCACCGAGGCGACCGAGGGTGCGGTAGCAGTCGGCCAGTTCGATCATTGCCCGGGGGGCGCCGCTGTACCTCGGGTAGCGTGAGAGCAGGGAGCCGTAGTGGGTGACGGCGGTGCGACAGGAGCTCGCCCGGCGATGGCTGCGCGCCATGTGGTGAAGGGCGCTCGGGACGAGGCCCTGTTGACCATCGGGTTGGCGATAGACGCGGTTGAAGTCTTCGGCGGCGCCCCAATAGTTGCCACGCTGAAAGCGCTGCATACCCCGGGCGTACGCTTCTCGGGCGTCGGCCGGGGCGGGCTCGGCCGGAGCGGCTCCGGCGGAGGGCGGCACCCCGGCGTTGGTCGCCGGTGCGCGGGCCGGTGCGGGGGCTGCGGACGGACGCTCTTGGGGAGCGGCTGATGGCGCCGTATTCTCCGGTCGCGCGAGGCCCTGGGCCATGCGACGGGATGGGCGCGCCCCGGAGGTGCTGACGGATCGGTCCGCGTCGTCGCCTGCGCTGCCGCCACCGGCAGCTGTCGAGCTTCCCGCGCCCTCCGCGCCCAGGAGGCTATCCATGGCGAAGGTCGATGGTGTCCCGGGCGTCGCCGAAGCCCCCTGGCGCTGCTCGGTGTTGCTCCCGCCGTAGCCGTCATCGAGTTCGGCCAGTTCGCCGGCCACCACGTTGCCCCCTCGCGCCTGGTTCTCTCGGTCCGCAGGGGCCTCTTGGTCCGCCTGGGCGAGGCCGTCTTCGTTACGATCGCCGCCTACGTTACGATCGTTGCGGGCGGCGATGACCTCGGCCGCGCCGAAGCCGATTCCTTCACCCGCGGGCGCCCGGCCTGCCGGAGCGACGGGCGCCGCGGCGGCCTCTTGGCGTGGGAAGGCCGGCTGCTCACCGCCGGCGCGGATGCGCCCCGTGCGTTCGTCGATGCGTAGGTCGAGGGGGTCGGCCGGCGTGAGGCTACCCGTCGGGCCGACCTCTCCGCCGAGGTCCGGGCTCATGACCGTGCTGCCGGTTGCCTCCGGGGAGTGGCGTCGATTGGGGAAGTACCAAAGGCCCGTGCTCACCACGAGCAGCATGATCGTCGCCATCGCGACCTGGGGCCCCATGGCGAAGCTCCCCGCCCAGCGCATGATGCTCGCCCAGAGCCCCGCGTCGTCCTCGGGTTCGCGCCCGAGGGTGGTCTCGGTCGGGTGGCCGGCCTCGACCGGCGCCTCGGCGGCCCCGACCTGGGCTCGGGCCGCCGCGAGGATCGCGTCTAGGGCGCCGGGGGAGGGCTCTTCGAGGGGCAGCTCGCCCGCGAAGCGCCGGGCCATTCCAAGCTGGTCGAACGACGCCTGGCACGAGGCGCACCCCTCCACATGGGCGCGGAGGGCGGCCTCGTCCTTGCTGTCCGCCTCGTCATAGACGAGGTCCAGCAGGTGGTCCTGGCAATGTTCACAGCTCATCACGATGGGATCACTTTAGGTTTCGAGCATAATCCTCGTACTCCGAGAGCGCCCCCTGAAGGCGCTCGAGAGCATAACGCATCCGACTTTTGACAGTGTTTTCGGGCACTCCGACGATCGCCGCGATCTCTTTGAAAGGCAGACCCTGGAGCTGCCGCATGAGAAAGACCTCCCGCTGTTCTTCGGGCAGTTCCTCGACGGCCTCGGCGACCTTGGCCGTGACACGCCCCGAGATCGCCTCCCGATCGGCCCCTTGGCTCTTGCTTTGGACCCGATCGAGCAGTGATGGGCCCTCTTCTCCATGCCCCCCGCGCATCGGGGCATCGAGGGATCGGTGCCGCCGAAAGGACTGCTTGCGGCTGTGGTCGATGCAGAGGTTTCGGGCAATGGTGTACAGCCACGTTGAAAACTTTGACTGACCCTTGAAGTCCTTCGAGCGCTGAATGACCCGGAGAAATACGTCCTGGAGGAGCTCGTCGGCGTGGTCTCGCCGGCGCACAGAGCGCAGGATGAAGTTGTAAATGGGGCGCTTGTAGCGTCCCAGGAGCACTTCGAAGGCTGCGGCATCTCCATCATTGAACCTGACCAGGAGCTCGGCGTCGCTGAGCTCGTTTGCATCCGGACTCAACAACGGAGACCTTCCGTCCCGGAGCCCAAACTTTCAGACCTCAGGAGACGGTCCACCGCCGGGGACGATCTAATGTCGCCGGTTCCGCGGGCACTCGAGTGCCGG
>JAFDCW010000946.1 GCA_019312705.1 Deltaproteobacteria bacterium | reverse complement strand
GGCCCCGCGCCCCGGCCAGGTGGACGGCCCGCAGCTCACGGAGCCCCGCCTCCTCCGCGCCGGCGAGGATCCGGTCGTACAGGGCCGCGAAGACCCTCCGATGCACCCCGAGCGCCACGAACTCAGCCCGCGCGCTGCGCGAAAGTGACCAAGATCCGGCCAGATCCGTCGAGCGGGGCCCTCGCCACGCGATCCTGGCCGGATTCCGGCCAGAATCGCCGAGCGTGGCTCATGCCTCGAGCTCGCCTTCGACCTCGGGGAAGGCGGCGAGCTTGTCGGCGAACCGCTTCTTGACCTTCGCGAGGCCGGCTTCATCGCTGGCTTCGAAGACCAGGACCAGGTTGGGCTCGGTGTTGCTGGCGCGGACCAGGCCCCAGCCCTCGGGATAGGCGGCGCGGGCGCCGTCGATGTCGACGAGCTCGACGACCTCGGAGTCCGCTCGGAAGGCCTCGACGAGGCTCTCGGTGATGGCGAACTTGCGCTCCTCGGGGACGCTGACGCGGATCTCGGGCGTGGAGACCGAAGCCGGCATCTCAGCGAGCTGTTCCGAGACGGGCCTCGGGTCCGCAGCGAAACATTCGGCGATGCGAGCCGAGGCGTAGACGCCGTCGTCGAAGTCGAAGAGCGCGTCGCCACCGAAGTAGGAATGTCCCGAGAGTTCCGCGCCCACCAGGGCGTCGGGGTGGGCCATGGCCTCGAGCATGAAGGGGTAACCCGTCATGGTCATGACGGCCTCTCCACCGAGATCGCGCACCAGGTCGGCGAGCACCTGGCTGCACTTCACGTCGAAACAGACGCGGCCACCGGGCCTCTGAGCGAGCATCCGCTTGGCCAGCACCATGAGCACCCGGTCGGGCCAATGCACCTGGCCCCGCTCGTCGAGCATCGTCACGCGGTCGGCATCGCCGTCGTAACCAAAGCCGAGGTCGGCGCCCGTCGCGAGCACTCGCTCCTTCAGCGTCTCGAGGTTCTTCAGCTTCGTGGGATCGGGATGGTGATTCGGGAAACTGCCGTCGACCTCGCAGAAAAGCGGCACGACGTCGAAACCGAGGCGACTCAGGGCGTCCTCGACGACGAGGCCGCCCGTGCCGTTTCCGGCGTCGACCACGACCTTGAGTGAGCGCGCCGGTCGGACCCGGCCGGCGATGCCATCGAGGTACGCGGCGCGCACGTCGAAGTTCTCGACCGTTCCCTGGCCCTCGATGAAATCGCCCTTTTCGAAGAGGGCGCGCAGGGACTGGAGCTTCTCGCCGAAGATGGGGTGACCGCCGCAGCGAAGCTTGGCTCCGTTGTACTCGGCCGGGTTGTGTGAGGCCGTGACGGCGACCGAGGCGCCCGCGCCGAGGTAGTTGAGACCGAAGATGGTCATGGGCGTCGTCACGAGGCCGATGTCGAGCACCCGGCGCCCGCCGGCGACCAGGCCGGCTCGCAGGGCCCCGGCGAAGCTCTCCGAGCTCTCACGGGCATCCTGCCCGACGACCACGCTGGTTTGGCCCTCCCTGTCCATCCACGTAGCGAAGGAGCGGCCGAGGCGCTCGTAGAAGGCGGCGTCGAGATGCTCTCCGACGAGCCCTCGAATGTCGTATTGGCGAAAGGCGATCGTGCTCATGAAGGCGGGGACTCCCGGTTGAAGCGATGCGGGCGGAAGACTACGATCCGCCCCCTCCCCGTGCTCGCAAGTCGCTGAGCCGCCGGGAGTTGGCAATGGAGATCTTCGTGGACGAGCTGAAGCGGGCCTACGAGCCCGGGGACATCGAGCAGCGGTTGTACGAGAAGTGGCTGGCTGCCGGCGACTTCACCGCCGACGCGGCCGACCCGGCCGATCCCTACTGCATCGTCATCCCCCCGCCGAATGTTACCGGGTCGCTGCACATTGGTCACGCCTTGGTGAACACGCTGCAGGACGTGCTCGTGCGCTGGCAGCGGATGCTGGGCAAGGCCGCGCTGTGGTTGCCCGGTACCGACCACGCCGGCATCGCCACGCAGCTCATGGTCGAGCGCAAGCTTCGCGCCGAGGGCAAGACCAAGGAAGAGATCGGCCGCGAGGCCTTCGACGAGGAGATCTGGGCCTGGAAGGAGGCCAACGGCGGGACGATCCTGCATCAGCTCCACCAGCTGGGAGCCTCCTGCGACTGGACGCGGACGCGCTTCACCCTCGACGAGGGTCTCTCGACGGCCGTGCGCAAGGTCTTCGTGAAGCTGCACGCCCTTCAGCGAAGGCGAGGGCGAGCTCGTGGTCGCGACGACCCGGCCCGAGACGATGCTCGGTGACACGGCGCTCGCCGTGAACCCCAAGGATGAGCGTTACCGCGACATCGTCGGCAAGACCGTCAAGCTCCCGCTGACCGGTCGCGAGATCCCCGTCATCGCCGACGAACACGTGGACCCGGAGTTCGGCACGGGCGTGGTCAAGGTCACGCCCGCCCACGACCCCAACGATCACGAGATCGGCAAGCGCCACGACCTCGAGCTCATCGAGGTCATCGGCAAGGACGGAAACATGACCGCCGAGGCCGGCGCCTACGCCGGACTCGATCGCAACAAGGCCCGGCTGCGGGTGCTCGAGGACCTGCTCGGCGAAGGCCTCATGCGCGGCGAGAAGGACCACGCCCACGCGGTGGCCGAATGCCAGCGCTGCCGGACCGTGCTCGAGCCCCTCGTGTCGACGCAGTGGTGGGTGAAGATCCAGCCCTTGGCCGACAAGGCGATCGCCGCCGTCGAGGACGGCCGCACCAAGATCCTCCCGGACCAGTACCGCAAGATCTACCTCAACTGGATGAACAACATCCGCGACTGGTGCATCTCTCGGCAGCTCTGGTGGGGACACCGGATCCCCGCCTGGCATTGCAGCGACTGCAGCGAGATCACGGTCTCCGAGGCCGACCCGGACGCTGGCGGGGCCTGCGGTTCGAAGTCCATCGAGCAGGACTCGGACGTGCTCGACACGTGGTTTTCCTCGGCACTCTGGCCCTTCTCGACGATGGGCTGGCCGGACGAGGACGCGGCGGACCTGAAGAA
>JAFDCW010000945.1 GCA_019312705.1 Deltaproteobacteria bacterium | reverse complement strand
CCATATTCTCCTTGTCGATGCAAAGGGTCTTGAGCCCCAGCTGGGCGCAGCGGATGGCGGCAACGTAGCCGCCGGGTCCGGCGCCGATGACGATGACGTCGTAGGTCTTTTCAGCCATGAAGGGTCTCCGTCTCTGGGACAGGTCTTGGGGTCGCGGGGTTATTTCAATGAGAGGGGGCTCGGGGGCCCGCTTCGAGCGCGGCGGCCT
Organism: Deltaproteobacteria bacterium; assembly: GCA_019312705.1. The sequence continues at coordinate 2,117 of JAFDCW010000945.1, read as the reverse complement.
GGTCCCGGTGGTGTTGCGGAAGGTCTTGGTAGAGATCTTCGAAGAGCGTCCGACGGTCCATGGGCGCGAGGACCTCGACGCGCTTGATGGTCTCGAGGACCTCGGTCGTCAGGTCTTCGCGGACCGCCTTCGCTTGTTCCGGCGAGACGACCTCGGCTCGGGCGAGGTAGCGTTCAAAGCGTTCGACTGGGTCCTTTTTGGCCCACTCAGCGACTTCTTCGTCGCTGCGGTAGCGGCTCGGGTCGTCGCTCGAACTGTGGGGACCCATCCGGTAGGTGACGGACTCGATGAAGGTCGGGCCTTCGCCGGCTCGGGCGCGGTCCGCGGCTTGCTTGACGGCCGAGTACACCGCGAGCACGTCGTTGCCGTCGACGCGGACCCCGGGCATCCCGTAGGCCCGCGCTTTGACGGCGATCGTCTGGGAGCGGGTCTGCTTGGCCGTCGGTACGCTGATCGACCAGTGGTTGTTCTGGCAGATGAGCACGCACGGCGCGCGGAAGCGGGACGCCATGGTCATCGCCGAGTGGAAGTCCCCTTCGCTCGTGGCGCCGTCGCCCATGAAGCCGACGGTGACCACGTCGTCGCCGCGCAGCTTGGCCGCCATGGCGGCGCCAACCGCCTGAGTGATCTGCGGGCCTATCACCGACGACCACGACACCTGGTTCACGGACCGCCCCGACATGTGGCTCGGCATCTGCCGGCCCTTCAGTACGTCGGCTTCGTTTCCGTAGGCCTGGGCGAGCCAGGCCTCGAGGGGGAAACCCCGGACGAGCATGATCGCCGATTCGCGCAGCGCGGGGAAGACCCAGTCGCGGGCCTCGGTCGCGAAGCCCGTCGCGATGGGAGTGGCCTCCTGCCCGGTGATCGTGCCGAAGAACCCGACCCGGCCCTGGCGCTGGCGCATGAGCATGCGCTCGTCGATGACCCGGATGCGCAGCATCTCTCGGTGCATCGCCCGAAGCAGGTCGTCCTCGAGAAACGGCGCGGTCGCTGCATCCGCGCCGCCGTCATCACGGAGCACGGTCAGGAGGCCTAGGGCCTCGTCTTCGTCGGGTCGATCGGACATCGGGAGCCGCGCGCATGGTATCTGCCGGGCCCTGGGGGTCAACCGCTCTGGTGCCCTCTCGGCGCCTTCTCGGCGCCTTCTCGGCACCCCCCTGTGGCCGCTCAATCGGTGGAAATCGGCGGCAGGGTGAGGTCCACGCGCCACCGGCCGTTTTCGCGCACCATGGCGACGTCGGCCCGCTCGCCTTCCCGGCGGCCCAGGAGGGTCACGATGGCGCTCTCGCCCTCGACGCGGGTCTCGGTGCTGCCCGGGCTGGGCCGAAATCGCAGCCGGAAGCGTCCCTGGGCGAGCATCTCCCACGGGGCAAACTCGCGGCGGCTCAGGGCATTGGCCCGCTCAGCCCGTTCCTCGAGGGCCCCGCGGGCGGCCGGCGAGAGCAGGACGTAGGCGTCCTCGAGGGCGGTGTCGTCCCAATCGGCGCGTTCCATGGCCTCGAGAAAGAGAGTCAGAGCGCCCTCGGGCGTTTCGTCGGTCGGCTCGGAGCTGCAGGAGCTCACCACCAGGCCCACGAGGCTCGCGGCCAGGACCCAGGGGCCCAGGGACGATGTAGCAAGCCAGGGAGAGACGCGCAGCACGGGGCCGACTCTACCCGGAAGCTCGTGGCGCTCAAGCCGCCGTGAGGATGACCTTCGTAATCTCCGGGGGAGAGCCTACCCGGGAGGGGGGGCCGGCGGTGCCGAAGCCGCGGTTCACGTAGAGCGTGCTGCCCCCGCGCTCGTAGAGCCCGGCGACGTAGCCATATGGCAGGACGACCTCCGCCGGGTTCACCACGAGGTTCACCTGGCCGCCGTGGGTATGGCCCGAGAGCTGGAGGTCGACCCTTCCTGCAGCCTCGGGGAAGAAGACCGGATTGTGGCAGAGCAGGACCCGGGGCATGTCCTCGGGCACCGTCAGGAGGGCCCGGTCGAGGTCGGGGCCTCCATCGAAGCCGTTGCGTCCGGTCCAGACGTCGTCGATACCGACGAGGGCGAACTGGCCGCCGTGATCCCCGATGAGACGGCTGCCATTGACCAGCACCTCCGCGCCGCCACCTTCGGCCGCCGCCAGGACC
>JAFDCW010000944.1 GCA_019312705.1 Deltaproteobacteria bacterium | reverse complement strand
ACTGGTCCCCCAAGAGTGCCATCCCGGTCCGGATCCTCGCCCGAAGCGAGGGAGAGGCCCTCGACTCTGCCTTTCTCGGTCGTCGCCTCGACGAGGCCGCCAAATGGCGCCGGGAGCTCCTCGACCTGCCCAACGCCGAGACAACAGGCTTCCGCCTGGTGCATGCCGAGGGCGACGAGCTCGCCGGGCTGATCGTCGACGTCTTTGGCCAGGTCGCGGTGGTGCAGCTCCTCACGGCCGGCATGAAGCGTCGGGAGACGGATATCTTCGCCCACGTCGCCCGGGTGACCGGGGCCAAGACCATCGTCGAGGTGGCCTCCGAGCGCATGCAGCGCCTCGAGGGGTTCGAAGCGACGACGGGGATCGTGCGCGGTCCCGACGTAGACCGCCTGAAGTTTCGAGAACGCGGCTTCGATCTCGAGGTGCCCCTCAGTATCACCCAGAAGACCGGCTACTACTTCGACCAGCGGGACAATCGAGCCCGCGTCGAGAGCCTCGCCAAGGGCCGACGCGTACTGGACGCGTACTCGTTCGTGGGCGGGTTCTCCATTGCCGCGGTCCGCGGCGGCGCCGAGAGCGTCGTTGCCATGGACAGCTCCGCTCCGGCCATTGCGACCGGCGCGACCATCGCGGCCCACCACGGCTACGGTGACCTCATCGAGTTTCAAAAAGGCGACGTGAAGCGCGCGCTCCCGGAACTCAATCAGAAGGGCACGCGTTTCGGCATGGTGATCATCGACCCGCCCAAGCTCGCGCCGACGTCGCGGCACCTCGACGCCGGGCGCAAGGCCTACCGCCGGCTCAACGCGGCGGCCCTCCGAATCGTCGAGGAGGACGGGCTCCTCGTGACCTGCTCTTGCTCCGGGGCGGTCAAATCCCACGACTTCCTACGCACCATCGGCCTCGCGGCGAAGGACGCACGACGCCGGGTATCGCTGATCTACCAAGGCCATCAGGGCGCAGATCACCCGACGCCGGCAGCGTTCCCCGAAGGGCGGTACCTGAAGTGCGCAATCTTGAGGGTCCTCTGACTCGAGAGCCATCGAAACGGTGAGTGCCCGTTTGACGACCACCGGCGACCGCGCCTAAGAAGAGCCCTATGGCCGAGCGCCGCCTGTCCACGCCCATCATTCTGACCCTGGCCTCGGCGATGGTATCCATCGGGGTCGTGGCCGTGATCGCGAGCCGCTTCGGAGGCCCAGCCGACACCGGGGCTCCGCCGAGCCCCCACGAGATCCCCATCGATACGCGCACCCCCGAGGCGGCCGCCGAGACCTTCCTCGACGCGTGGCGCAAGCGGGACCATGCAATCTGCCGAGACCTGGCCGTCGAAGGCGCCCTCGAGGCCGTTCTGACACGCCAAGAGGATGACCAGGCGCTAACCGCCGACGAGCGGGAGGTGAAGTCGCGGGTCTGGGACGCCATGGCCACGGGTCGCCTCCTTCTCGAGCTCTCCGAGAGCAACGAAGTCTCCGAGACCACGGTCGGCCTCCTCGGCGTGGCCAAGGGCGAGTTCCTCGGCCGCCCCTACGAGCGCGAGGTCGAGTTCATGATGGTTCGCGTCGGCGACGATTGGAAAGTCGCGCGCATGGGCCTCGGAGACATCTTGACCGACATGCCCGCCTTCCTCGCGGACCCGGGGGAAACCTACGACCCGTCCGAGTTCGAGATGCGCGGGGAAGAGGTCCCGTGAAGAGGCCGGGCGAAGACCCACGGGTCGCCGCCGGCGCCGAGGGGCACTACCTCGACGGACGCTACTACGACCACGTCTACCGGCGGCGCCGAACCGACGTGCGCTTCTATGCGGACCTCGCGGAGGAGCACGGGGGCCCGGTCCTCGAGCTCGGCGTCGGAACCGGCCGCGTCGCCCGGGAGATCGCTCGCCGCGGCGTCGAAATCGTCGGCGTCGACCTCGTGCCCGAGATGCTGGAACAGGCCGAGGCGCGCCTCGCCAAAGAGCCGCGACGGGTCAGAGACAAGCTCACCCTCATGCATGGCGATTTGACCGAGGTTCGCCTCGATCGCCGCTTCCCCCTGGTGATCGCGCCCTTCAACGTGTTCATGCACCTCTACGAGCGCCCCGAGTGGGAGCAAGCCCTCCGGACCGTGCGCGCCCATCTCGAAGACGGTGGTCACCTCGCCTTCGATGTGCTCGTGCCCGACCCGGCTGAGCTCGCCCGGGACCCCGACAAGGTCTACCGCTGCAGGCCCATCACCCACCCCGCGGACGGACGACGCTATCGGTACGGCGAGAGCTTCGAGTACGACCCGGTGACCCAGGTCGAACTCATCACCATGACCTTCGACCTAGAGAACGAGCCCGAG
>JAFDCW010000943.1 GCA_019312705.1 Deltaproteobacteria bacterium | reverse complement strand
CCCTTCGGCCCCTTGTACTTCGAGACGTCGACCGATCGGGCATCCGCGCATACCTTGCTCTCGGCGACCACCCTCGGGGTATCCTCGTAGAGGTCGATCAGCGTCAGCTTGCCATCACGACCCACCGTGTAGAAGTAGCGACCGGTCGCCGAGGCGCGGAAGATATGGACCGCATGGCCGGTATCGACAACCGCGATCTTCTCCTTGGTGTCGCCGTCGATGATGGCCCCCTGTCCCGCATCGCGCAGGATGACTCCGAAGTAGTTGTCGATGTTGCGCTTGTGCTGCGGCTTCTTCGGGCGGTCTGCGACGGGAACGTGGACCTTGTGGGTCTTCTTCATCGCCTTGAGGCCCATCTCCGGCGGAATCGGCGCGGGCAGCTGGACGAACTTCGCCATCAAGGCCGACTGTTCAGTCGTGAGCTCACCCGTGCGGCCCCAGCCCGGCATCCCGGCCTCGGTGCCCTCGAAGATGACCTCCGACAATTCGTCGATGCTCTTCTTCTTCATCTTTTCGGCGGTGATGTTCGGCCCGGTTGCACCCTTGCGCAGCGCGCCGTGGCAGCCCGCGCAGCGATCGAAGTAGATGAACTCTGCGTCCTTCTTCTCCGCGTCGGAGAGCTTCGGCGCCGCCCCCGCGGTCGTGACGGCGGTGAGCGTCAAGAGCATCAGGGTCGACATCGTGATTCCACAGAGCTGCCGGAGCCGCGCTGCTCGGGTGGGTCGGCCTGGCGCCCCTCGGCGCGTCAGAGCTACGGCGATGATCCGCTTCATTTCCCTTCCTCCTAGTGACTCGTCGATCGATTCGCTGGATGCGGGTCGACAAACATCGCCCCACCTGATTCACCCAGCCGAGAATTGCTTCTTTACTGCCCCCGCCCCGGAGAGATGGGCCGAAACCTGCCCTGGGCCGCGCTCGACACCTTCCTGGAAGAGACGGCGACCCATTTCCCCTCCGACGCTGAAGGCGACAGAACGTTAACAGATCTATGGATCTTTTTATCCATTATTAGCAAGAAATCGGCAGAAGATTGCCCAGTCTGTAGCTCGAGGTCTTCCTCGGAGATGGCCGCGCCCCGGGGGAGTGGAGGCGGGTCCCTACCACAGGATTCCGCCTGGGCGAGAATGAACTCAACTATCTGATTTGTTTACGTTTTCAAGCGAATCGGGGTGTTCGAGGCGGCGAGAGGCCAGCCGCTGGCGACCGACGCCTGGGTGGACGCGGCCGCACGAGGGCTCCGCCCCGGCGCGATCGTCTCGCGCCGGGCGTTGCCATCGATGGTATTTCCCGGGGGGCAGCCGGCCTTCGCTCAGCCCTCGAGCCCCGGCGCGTGCTTCGCCAGCGTCTCGCCGATTTGTGCCGGAGACGGTGAGACCGCCACACCCGCGGCCTCGAGCGCGACGATCTTGTCGCTCGCCTTGCCCTTGCCGCCGGCGATGATCGCTCCGGCATGACCCATGCGCTTGCCCGGAGGCGCGTTCTGCCCCGCGATGAAGCAGGCGACCGGCTTGTCGACGTTCGACTGGATGAACTCCGCCGCCTCTTCCTCGGCCGATCCGCCGATCTCGCCGATCATCACGATGGCCTTCGTGTCCGCGTCGGCCTGGAAGAGCGTCAGCGCGTCGATGAAGTTGGTTCCGATGATCGGGTCACCGCCGATGCCGAGACAGGTCGATTGACCGATGCCGAGACGCGAGAGCTGATCCACGGCTTCGTAGGTGAGCGTACCCGAGCGTGACACCACTCCCACCGGACCAGGCCGGGTGATCTGTGCGGGCATGATGCCGATGCGGCACTGCTCCGGCGTCACCACACCCGGGCAGTTCGGACCGACGAGCCGGGTATGCGTACTCTTGATTGCCGCCCCCACCTTCGCCATGTCGTTGATCGGAATGCCTTCCGTGATGCAGACGGTGAGATCCAGCCCCGCCTCCGCCGCCTCCAGGATCGCATCCGCGGCTCCCGGCGGCGGCACGAAGATCACCGACGCGTTTGCGCCGGTGGCCTCCACCGCCTCGGCAACGGTGTTGAAGACCGGGATCCCCTCGATCTCGCTCCCGCCCTTGCCCGGATGAACGCCACCCACGACCTGGGTGCCGTATTCGACGGAGAGCTTCGCATGGAAGGTTCCCATCTTGCCCATACCTTGAACGAGCAGCTTCGTATTCCTGTCACACAGAATCGACATGGTCTTATCCCTCTCCCCGAGCGGCCACCGCGCGCTCTCCGGCTTCCTGTAGGGTCTCGGCCGGGGTTATGTTGAGATCGGACTTCTCGAGAATCGCCCTGCCCTCCTCGGCGTTCGTGCCCTGGAGCCGAACGACGAG
>JAFDCW010000942.1 GCA_019312705.1 Deltaproteobacteria bacterium | reverse complement strand
CGCAATCGAAGAGCTCGCCGGAGTCGATGTCCTATGCAGCGACAAGACGGGCACCCTCACCAAGAACGAGATGGCCCTCGGGGATCCGGTCGCCAGCGATGGCCACAGCCCCTCCGACGTCATTCGATTCGCGGCCCTCGCAAGTCGAGAAGAAAACGCCGACCCCCTCGAGGCACCTCTCTTCGCAGCGCTGGACGAGGCGGGCATGGGCGATGCGGTCCGGGGCGCCGCCAGGTCGCACTTCCTGCCCTTCGACCCGGTAGGCAAGCGCACCGAGGCGACGGTGGAGTTCGAGGGTCAGCGCTGGGTGGTCACCAAGGGCGCGCCCCAGGTCGTCGCCGGGCTCTGCTCGGCCGACACGGTTCCCGCTGATTTCGACCAGGTGGTCTCGCGGTTCGCCGCCAAGGGCAATCGCACGCTCGCCGTGGCCCGCCGCGCACCGGACGCCGAGGCGTTCCGCATGGTTGGCATCCTCCCCTTCTTCGACCCCCCGCGAGACGACTCCGTCGAGACCATCACCAAGGCCGTCGAACTGGGGCTCAGCGTGAAGATGGTCACCGGGGACAACGAAGCAATCGCCTGCGAGGTGGCCCGGACCCTGAGGATCGCGGGCGATATCCACCGCGCGCCAGACTTGAAGGAGGCGAACCACCACGGGCCGAAGCTAATCGAGCTCATCAGCCAGGCAGGCGGGTTCGCCGAGGTGATGCCCGAGGACAAGTACCTCATCGTCGACGAGCTCCAGAAGAACGACCACATCGTCGCGATGACCGGCGACGGGGTCAACGACGCTCCGGCGCTGCGTAAAGCAGACGCCGGCATCGCGGTCTCGGGAGCCACCGACGCGGCCCGGGCTTCAGCGGACCTCATCCTGACTCAGCCGGGCCTGTACGTGATCATTCGCGCCATCGAAGAGGCGCGCCGTATCTTCGGCAGGATGAAAGGCTACGCGGTTTTTCGCATCGCCGAGACCCTGCGCGTAGTCCTCTTCCTGGCTCTCGCGATCGTGGTATTCGACTTCTATCCCGTCACCGCGGTGATGATCATCATCCTCGCGCTGCTCAACGACATCCCGATCATGGCGATCGCCTACGACAACGCGCCCGTGGCTCCGAAGCCCGTGCGCTGGAACATGAAGGAGGTCCTCGTCGTCGCCGTGGTGCTGGGCATCGCGGGAGTCTGCTCGTCGTTCCTGCTCTTCTTCATCCTCGAGGACTTGGGTCTCTCCCAGGACTTGATCCAGGCCATCATCTTTCTGAAGCTCGACGTCGCCGGGCACTCCACCATCTATGTAACGCGCTCAGGCCCGAACCACTTCTGGCACCGCCCCTACCCCTCGTGGAAGCTGCTCGTCCCAGCGCTGGGCACGCGTTTCCTCGGCACCTTCATCGCCTGCTACGGCCTCTTCATGACCGCCGTGGGCTGGGAGTGGGTCGGTTGGATCTACCTGTACGGGACCGTGTGGTTCGTCTTCAACGACTACTTGAAGGTAGCAACCTACAAGCTCCTGAGGCGCTCGGCCTGAGGCCGGCTCACTCCTCGTGCACGAAGGGGTCGCTGAACTTCGGGTCGGCGAGCATCGCTTCGTCGGTGAGCGTATTCAGGAAGGCCACCAGCGCCGCCTTCTCTTCGTCGGTCAGGTTGAACGGGGCGACCGCCCCGTCGGAGACGAAGAAGGGAGGGCCCAGGTTGGGGCTCGCCTGAACGCCCTCGCTGTAGTGGTCGATGACCTCTTCGAGGGTCTCGAAGCGACCGTCGTGCATGAAGGGGGCCCGGACCGCGACGTTCCGGAGCGACGGGACCTTGAAGGTGGCCTCGTGAGCGATGAAGCCCTCGCCCTGGTGGCAGATGAAACATCCGAGCCCGCCGGCCGGAGGCGGCAACGAGAAGAGCCCCTTGCCGTGGTTCTCGGCGTCGGTAAAGTTGGGGAACGCGTTGGTCCGGCTCGCGACCATGGCCCGCCCTTCGTCGTAGCGGCTCGTCGTGCTGACCATGCTGCGAACGAACTGGGCGAGGGCCCGGGAGATGCGCTCGGAGGTCACCGCGTCGTCGCCGAAAGCCGCTGCGAAGAGGCCTTCGTAGTAGCTCGCGCCTTCGACCCGCGCGACGACCTCGTCGAGGGTCATGCCCATCTCGACGGGGTCCTGGAGGGGCATCAGCACCTGGTCTTCGAGGGTATCGGCGCGTTGGTCCCAGAAGAAGTATCCGGCGCCGTAGTAGCGCGCGTTGGTCAGGCCCATGGAGTGCCGGCCCGTATCGCCGCCGTCGGAGCCGAGGCTCAGCGGGCGGTCGTCACTGAAGCCGAACTCCGCTTTGTGACAGGACGCGCAG